>JANYCH010000361.1 GCA_025360395.1 Cytophagales bacterium
GCGACAAACAAGAAAACACAACTGGCTATAACCAGGGGATTATTATACGCAAAGATCAACGTTAACCATTCACCTTTTCCTATAAGTGCTGCAAGGAAAAGCAGGCCAAATAAAAGAAGAACACAAGCTCCGTATAATAAGAAAGAAAGGTTCTTTGATGGACTTATGTTTATCTTATTCAAATACCTGGCAAGTAAATAGAGAAAGATGAAATTAAAGAGAGAATACCCATGATTGGTGTTAAGAGTGCCGAATAAAGCCCCGGAAATACAGTTAAAATAAAACAGACCAGCAAGAATAAACAATAATTGATGTTTATTTAGCAATGCTACTCCTCTATTCAACAAAGGGGCTAAAAGGTATAATGCCATATAATTTGTAGCATACCACCAAGTCGTGGTAGAAATAGGAAATAAAGAGTACACGATATTATAAGGTGTTCCTTTCAACAAATGAAATACAAACCCGATTACAACAGAGTAAAATACAATTTGAAGTATTAAAGAAATAAGGCTTTTAAGTTTAATTTCAATTCCATAATAGCCAGAAATGAACAGAAATGTATTTACACACATAATGACCATACTGTTTAAAAACAAAATTGGCCAGTCTTTTCCAAATCTTGCAGCATCCAAAGGGCCTATTGTCAGGCCATGAACCATCAGGTGATGGAGGATGATCATTAACATAAGGACAATCCTTAATAATTCAATGTTAGACTGCCTTATTTTAGATTTCTCTATCATTCAAAATCAATTTACAGTTTGTAAAGTTTTTTCCAATTCAGTAATGTTTACAATGAAATCAGCTGTAAACCTATCTTCACCCTTTACTTCACACAATAAATAATAATAGTCCAGTTGCATTCCAGATGCCATGCTAAAATAATGCAGATTGGTAAAATCGTTTTGCATTTTAAATTCAACCACAGAGCCGCCTTTTGGCATAAATAACATATTAGTCAAACCTGAACCGGTGAGGCCCACCATAGTTTTACATTCTGAAAATAATTTGACCTGTTCTTCAAAGTTATAGTTTTGAGGATGGATGATCTCATAACCATTATCTATCATCAGTGCTTCTACTTCATCATTGTTTACAACTTTACGGTTGTTCACGCCAGATCTGGAAATATATATTTTTCTGAAAGGTTTTATTCTGTTTTTCCCTATGTAATAATCCAAATAGAAATCCCGGATTTCCTGTAAGACTTCATCTTTAGTGTTGCAACTTGACCCTACATGAGATACAATTGTAAGATCCGGAATTTTGTATACGCTGTCTAGTTTTAAAAAAACAATTTGATCTGGGGAAATGCCAAAAGGTTCGAGACTGATATAATGGAAAGTATTGTAATTTTCCGGCAAAAGTATTTTGTAATTTTTAAGCTCTTCCTTTATTACAAATAACCTTGGTATTACGTCAGCAAGCCAATGACCGTATCCTACACCATAATGATTGTACAAACACAAATATTTTTCCTTTTTCAGAATTTGGCTGTTTGCATATGCTTTGACCAGAAAACCAGGTCCATACCAGTTTCGTACGGATTCATGCATAAGTGATTCCCCAATAATATGATAGTGTTTAATTGCCAAACCTTCATTTACCAGTAGCCTGGCATTTTTAACCACAGCTTTTGTAACAGGGTTAAAATCCTTATTAAATTCTTGTACAAAATAAGTTTCTTCTCCATTCTGAAGATTCAAAGGCCTTTTTCTTTTCAGGCTAAATGCTTTTATAACCGTGCTTCTTTGAATGGATAATGATGCCAGTGCTGATATAACATTGTTTAAAATATTTATTACAATCCTTTTCATTCTAATGGCTATTGCTGAATAAATTTTTTATTGGTCATTCATAATCAAAAAATCAAAAGGAGGATCCTATGAATTAACAATTTACAGACTATTTGAAGCAGTTTTAAAAAACTAACTCTGATTATAATAATTTAATTAAACTTTCGGCAAATTCGAGAATGCGCGATTTATAATTTATCTTTTCCGGGACAAGGTTTGTATTTTCAGCTAAAATCAACTGATCTTTTAACGACTCAATATCCAAAGGATTAAAAAAGTTAACATTCTTATTAGTTTGCTCCCTGTGCACTGGCAAATCTGATAAAATTAACCATTTCCCTAAGCTCTTGGCATCCTCAACTACAGTACTCCATCCTTCGAATAAAGATGGTTGTATAACTGCTTTGGCGGCTTGCATTAAAATTAATTGTTCTTTTCTATCGATAAAACCCAAGAAAATGCAATTGTCTTGCAGATTATGAGTTTTAACATATTCTTTTAATTCACTGGCGTATATTCCGCCTCCGGTATCTTCGTTTCCAGTAAAAACTACCATCACTTCAATCCCTGATTTCTTCAGAGATTCTATTGCTTTGATAATGATAAAATGATTTTTGTGTTTCCAGAATTGATTTGGTGATATATAAAACGAGTCCTTAATTTGATATTTAGCTAATACTGATTCAATCAGATTAAAATCAAGTACCGGAAGCGATACTGCAAAAGGCACGACGTATTTTTTACAAACAGAGCCCGGATAGAATTTTTCAAAACTATTTTCAGAATCCTGGCTGCTGAAAACAACCTCATTTTTTGAATAAGCAATTTTTTCGTGTTGGGTTTTTCTTATTTCAGCAACCTCATTACCAAGATATTCTGGATAATATTTGTCTTGCAAATCCGGGATCCAGTATATTTTTCTGCTGCATTTGTACAGCGGAAGTTGTTCGTAATAACCAAATAATACAGGAAGCTGCTCATTTGAATATCCTTTGTGTATTAAGTTTTTTTTGAAAAGCTTTCTTGATAGTAAATTGAGAGCCCTTTCGAAAAATGAATAATTAAAAGAAGCATTCAGGTAGGAAAGGTACGGATAACCAGTTTCCCTTATTTTATTAAAAGATGCAATATCATCTGATAAAACAATGATATGAGGCTTTTTTTCTTCAGAAAGCTGATGAAATGATTGCACCATATTAAGAAAGTAATAAGTTCCGCCAATCCAATTGTTGGAATATGAAAACAGCAACCCTAAAACTTTTCTGTCTTTAACCATTTAATAAAATTTGTTAATCCTTCATTCAGGCTTATTGTACTTTCGAAACCATAGCTTTTTAGTACCGAAACATCGGCGACCCAGTTAATCGGGTCTCCTTCTCTTCTCTGCCCCCCGAAAGAAACTTTAAAATCCTTAAAGTATAAACTCCGGAAAACAGTAACTGCACTGCTTATGGTGGTTTCGATTCCACTGGCAATATTAATGCATTCCCCTTTAAAATCAGCCTTGTTTAAAATGTGCAAAACAGCTTTTACAACATCATCTACATAGATGAAATCCCGGGATTCGTCTCCGGTTCCCCACATTTCGAGGGTTGAAGAAAGTAATGCCTTCTGATGCAGGTCCCAGAACAACTGTTTTTTGAGACCAGGGCCATAAACCGAAAAAGGGCGTACAGAACAGGTTTTTATTTTAAATAAAGTGCTGTACTGATTTAGTATTTCTTCACTTAATTTTTTGTGCAAACCATAAGGTGAAAGTGGGTTTAAAACAGAATCTTCTTTTACAGGCAAATGCTTTGGATTTCCATAAACTGCTGCACTAGAAAAATTGATAAACTTACAATCAGGATTATATAGTCTGATAGCATCCAGGAGCTTTACAACCAGAAAAGTGTTAAGATTAAAATCTTTATGTGGATTCAAAAAAGAATCAGGAACACTGGCAGCTCCGGCGCAATTGATACAGGCGTCGAACTGATGTGTAAGAAAAATTTCTTTAAAATCAGCGTTTGTTGCATCTATCTGAAAATAATTTGGTGATACATAATCATTTACAACATCGCAGCCAAATACCTCGCAGGTGCCTCCGAGTAGGTTAAGGAAATGAGATCCGATAAATCCTTTTGAGCCAGTAATTAAGATTTTCATTTTAAACGCTTTACAACAACAGCAGGATTACCTGCCACAACAGTCCACGGTTCCACATCCTTAGTGACGACAGCCCCGGCGGCAACTATAGAACCCTTACCAATAGTAACTCCTTTTAAAATTATTGCACCGAAATTTATCCAAACATTGTCTTCAATTGTAATTGACCTAGTTTGAATTGACGCTTTATCTACATGATGTCCGTTTTTTAAATATTCAATATGTCTTTGTTGTCTTTCATCTGCATCAAGTTCATGCGCATTAGTATCTACTATGCCAACATTATGAGATATAAGAACATCATTACCAATTTTGACCAATTCCCCAGACCAAATTCTTGTACCTTCGCCAATAAAACAACGAGAGCCGATTTCAATTTTACCACCGTACTTAAAAGTGCATAATTCACCCATTATAATAGTTTCATCACCAACAATGATATCAGATATTTTACCGCCTAAATTATAAATTTTGGATGTGGAGTATAAATTTACATTCGAACCTATGGTGATTCTTTGCAAATTCATAGCATTCTTATACTTATCAACTTCTTGTTGAATAAGTATTGGTGGTATTATTTTAAAAATTAATTTTCTTAGCCAGCCTATCACTTACTTTTTAATATTGATTCCAGAAAACGACATATAAGTAATTTGATTCTAAACCCAACTCCATGCTTTGTTGAATTAATTTTGCTAAACATTATATCAAGGTATTGAATATCTATTCTTTTAATTTTATTATGCTTTAAAGGAAAGGTAATTTCATAAGAATCTAAATTGGATATATTATTATTTCCTCCCGTATGAGTGGAATTATCTCCGAAACCAATATTCCTTACTAAATTTTGTGTGGAATTAATAGCATAGCCATTATTTAAGAGTATTGTATAAAACCATTGAACATCCCAAGTATTAAAGGATCCACGATAACATTCATCAAACATACTGCTATAAAAAAGAAACCATTTTCTTGAACCAATTGATTTCTCTATTTTTCTTTTCGTAGCCCTTTCAGGCCATGCCTTCATATTCTTATCGTACTTTTCCCATGCCCTTCTCCAGGTTGCCCAACCCCAAATTCCGCCATGTCCCCATAAATATGAATACGAATTATCCCACGTTCCAAGCAAATTGGACCCGGAAATGCTCCACACCTCTGTATCGTCCTTATAATATTCAAGAAGTTCTGTACAAAACCGGAAAAAGCTGCTATCAGGCAATGTATCATCTTCTAAAATTATGCCGGCTTCTTCATGGCTAAAAAACCAGGTTATCCCTTCACTTACTGCCTCTTTACATCCTTTGTTGTTTTCACGTAAAAGAGTTTGTACTTCACAATTCCAGTCTATATTTTCTAAAACTTTACTTCTGGCTTGCCTGCACAATTCTTCCTCACCTTCCTTTTCAATTCTGGGCCCGTCAGCTGCAAGGTAAAGTTTGGCAGGTTTGGCTTCCCTTATTTTTTCAAATACTCTTGCAGTTGTATCCGGTCTGTTAAAAATCAAAAATAATACAGCAGTATTCAGCATACTATTATTTCAGATTAAGGCATTTTATTAATATTCTCACCCAAAGAGGTTCTTGAAGTTTATGAACTTTGTAAGCACCTGAAATTTTACCTAATGTGTCGGCCACATCCATCCTGTATTGGATCATGGAATAATATCTACCAGGTATATGAAAAAGCTTTTTCACTATAGAAATGAATGCAACATTCATATCCGGCAATTTCACTTTGTCAATTTCTTCCGGAAAAACTTCAATTACTGCTTCATGTTCTGAAGAGCCGTAACCGTATATCAACTTTGAAATATAAAAAATAGAGGTTCTTTTTACAGGAATAATGTGGTCAACCTGAAGTTCAGGTGAGCTTCCACAAGACCAGCCATTTTTTATAGCAGTTAAAACGATCTGCAAATCTCCACCTGTGCTTAAACTGTTACCATACCTGCAGAGATTGGTGTATTTCCCACTAAGAAAATTATCGACGTAGATTTTCATGATATTACGCTTGATAACCATACCAGTTCCTATTGGGTTGCTATCAGCATAAATACTGCATGCAATTTTATTTTCTTTGGTGGACTTTTCCTGAAAAAAACCAATGGCAAATTTACTTACCCATTCTTCGACTTCACCAGAAAATAAAACTTTTACAACTCCAGGGCCCCAAACACTAACCTGGGGATAATTTTTAATCAATCGCATTAAATTTATGAGATAGTTCTCATTGGGCACATTATCATCATCAAAATTAATGAGGATTTCTGAGGAGGTTTCTAATACTCCTTTTATAACAGCATTTGATTTTCCCTGCTTACTTTCTACTATGAGCCTAAACCAAGGGCAGCTTTTCAGAAATTTCCGGATATATTCAAATGAGTCAAGGGGTGGATTACTATTATTGTCAACAATAACTCCTTCCACTACAATGCCTTTTGGTATTTTGAGCCGAACAAATGAATCCAGAACCTGCGAAAATATTTGAGGATCAGGGTTATAGGTACAGGTAGTAATGGCAATATCAGGCATTATAAGAGATTAATTATAAATTCTGTAAATTCCTGGATGGGATTTTCCGGAATAATCTTCTTTATTTTTTCTTTAGCTATCTCACCCATTTTCCGAAAGTTATCTTTGTTGCTCCAGGCATTTTCAAGTGCAATATGATACAGCTCAGCAGTAGGGGCTTCTGCTATAAAACCTGATATATTGTTTTCTATTACTTCATTATTGCCGGCAATATCTGTCACAATACAAATACGTCCGCAAAGCATCGCTTCAACAACAGCTAATGGAAGGCCTTCATATCGTGATGGCAATGCAAGTCCATGATTATGTTCCCAAATCTCGGTTACATTATTGGTAAATCCACCAAAACTAACAATGTTTTCAAGTGAATAATACTTCAGGAGCTTACCTAAAGATCTTATATTTGGACCTGAACCGTATAAGGTGACTTTTAAGTATCTATCCTTCCATTTCTTATCAGCCAATGCTTCAAAAAGTATATCCTGTCCTTTGGCATCGGGCTGAATTCTTCCTACACATGCCAATTTTAAAAAATCCTGATCCGGCCATTTAAGGTTGGTGTGGTATGGAACATTAAATGGATTTCGCACTACCTGACTATTTGCGATCGATTCACCTATTTGTTTTTCGGTCAGTTTTAAATTTCGAAGGCTTACGAAAAAATTCTTTCTCGCATTATGATAACAAACTGACATCTTTTCTGCCTGCTCGTCAATAGGCCAGAAAGCTTCTGATGCAGCCTGGGTAAGACTTATATACTGAATGTTATTTTTTACACAGATAGTCATCCAATCCAAGCCATCCTGATTGCTGCCCTGGCAAACTATTACCAGATCTGGCTTAACTGATTTAAGGTAATTTTCAATGCTATAGCTGGAATTATGTCTCTTATCTGCCTTTATAAAACGATCTTTTACCCGGGTTATTAATGAAGGTGGTATAAAAAATTTTCTTCTCTCAACAATGCAGCCTGCTTTTTCCAATTGCACTAACCGGTCTGGCGTTTCTAACCATTCCTTTACGTTTATATAAATATTAAAACCCTCTTTTCTAAGTTTTAAAGCTGTTCCACTCCAAAGCTCTTCGCTTCCACCCCAGGGTACGGAAATCATCGTGGAAACAAATACAATTTTCTTCAACTTATAATAATTATAAAATAATATTTCCGGATTTCACCACACTATTATCCGGTACACTTTTGTAAATGAGGTTATTAGCTCCTATTACGCAATTATCACCAATTGTGACATTTTTTAATATTACTACATTACTTCCTATCCAGCAATTTTTACCGATCCGGATTGGGCCGGTTGTATATCCTTGATCTTTAACAGCTAATGATCGATTGGCATAAATATGATTATGATCATAGATTTTAACATTTTCGCCAAGAAGTGTGTTCTCTCCTATATCTATTTTTTCAAGACTATTAACAGAACAGAAATTATTAAAAAAAACTCCTTTTTGAATTGTTATGTTGCCACCCATAGACATGATATTGGTAAATCTTTTTAAATGAACAGATTCACCAATGCTTACCAGACTATTATCTGCTTTTAGTTCTATACATCCAAAATCTTCCATTTGGGCATTTTTCTCCATTGTAATGGAAGAACTTCCTATTAAAAAAACGTTTGTATGGCTGCCTAAACAAACCCCTTCCTTCAGCAATACAGTACCTGCAATGTTAGCTTTTAAATCAGTGCCTACCACAACATTTTTATCGAAATTCAGTAAGGCTCTGTCTGAGATCATGTTTATTTCCCATCTCTTGCCCATCCTGGCAGAAGATGAAATTATTATATTTCCCTGATTTATTAAGATCAAATGTTCCTTATAGATCTTTTCTACAATCTTATTAAAGGCCTCTAGTGTCCTGAAAAGTATTTTTATTAAAATTCCCAATTTACTTTCTCAGATTTTGAATGAGTAAACGTACTGAATTAAAACCAGCATGAAAAGAGGATTTGTAGGGATGAAAATTATAAAAGTCTTTCCATCCGGCATAATTTCGCTGATTTGCAAAATTGCATATGCAATACCATTCCCAAAGTAATTCCTTTCTGAATTCAACTACCGGGAATTTTAGCTGCCTGTCGTTTGCTTTAATAAGATCAGAAATGAATGAACCTGCGGAATGAACAAAAAGTCTATTATCCTCATATCTAATCTTTTTTATCTTTTCATATAAAAGGAACTCGTGCTTGCTGTTTGGTACAAGAGTCTTCAACAATTCAAATTGTGTCCTGAGGACATTATAATTCTGGATCTCTGCCTTTCTTGTACTGATTTGCTGTTGGTGTTTCCTATAAAAAAGTAAAACTTCCTGAATATTGGCCAGCCTGGTCAGGCCGGAGAGTAAAGTCCACAATTTGAAATCTTCCGCCGGAACATAATCCTGCTCATATTTGATATGGTTTGTTAACAAAACCTCCTTTCTCATCATCACAACGGGGTGACCCATGGGGTTTTCATTCAACATGGTCATCATAATTTCCCCATGTGTTTCCGGATACTTAAAAATATCAGGTTGATCTTCAATTGTTTGCAGCCATGCTCCCACTACACTTACCTCTGGATTGTTTTCCAGGAATGCAACTTGCTTTTCTAGCCTTAAAGGATGCGCAATATCATCAGCATCCATCCTGGCAATGTATTTTCCTTTCGATTCTGCAATTCCCGTATTGAGGTGCACAACATATCCGCTGTTTGTTTCAAAATCAAAAAACCTGATCCTTGAATCAGTAAAACTTTTTACTATTTCAGCGCTTGAATCAGAAGAGCCATCATTAAATATAAGAAATTCAAAATCAGTGTAGGACTGTTGTATAATACTTTCAATTGCTTCTTTCAAATAGAAACCGGCATTGTAAACTGGCATTATAACAGATACGGTACACATTAAAGCTTAATCCAGGTTTCGGGTATCAGATCTCGTGAATCAACCTGGTCATTATTGAACCATTTTCGCGGGGCAATAACAATTTTTCCTGGATCTGGATTGAGCCAGGCGCCCCACCAGCTAAAAGAGCTGTTGGCAATGATGTGGTGCTTGCATGAGCTCATTAACCTCATATCCTCATAACTTTTTGAGCCCTTGTTATGATCTATATATGTTTTTGGAAAATCAATTTCCAAGTTATCCTTAACCCAGTCAGGTTCATCAGAAAAAATGAAGAAATGAGGGTTCTGTATCCTTTGAGAAATAATACCTACAGCATTCCTATAATATTCCATATCACATAATCCGTGATAACTTAAAGTATACGGATTGGACACATAATCGCCTCTTCTCACATGCAAGCTTACAGGAAATCCGGTATTTTTAATTTGATCCAGGATAGCCTGATTTTGTGAATCAGGTTTTATTTTAAAAGAAAATTCTTTTCTGATGATAGCATCAATATCTATAAAATACTTTTCAGTTTGCCAATAACCATCCAGATAGGTCCTTGAAGGAGCATTCTTTAAAAATTCCTGATAATTGAACTGAGATTCATGTACATACCAGGTTGGAAATAGCTTATCTTTAATTTTTCCAATCAGTTTTGAGTACTTTTGAAAAAATACCTTTTTTATTTCGGCCTCCGTTGCAAAGGCTTCTTTGATATTAAAAACCCCAAGTTCATAATCTCTTTTTATAACAGTATGGTCAGGTGGAGCAGCCAGTAAAAATGAAAGGTC
>JANYCH010000395.1 GCA_025360395.1 Cytophagales bacterium
GCACTTTTCATTACCGCAATAACACCTAAACCTTCAGGATGCGGAGCTGTTAAATGATAAGCATCTGCGGACATACCACCGCCAACCATTTCGGCATAAATTTTAGCACCTCTCGCTACTGCATGTTCATATTCTTCTAAAATAAGCGCAGCTGCACCCTCACCCATAACAAAACCATCGCGATCTATATCAAATGGTCTTGAAGCAGATTCTGGTGTATCATTTCTTTCTGATAATGCCTTCATAGCGCTGAATCCACCTATTCCAGCTTCAGTTATAGCTGCTTCTGAACCACCGGTTACAAATACAGTAGCCTTACCTAATCTTATGTAATTAAAAGCGTCAACAATTGCGTTAGAAGCTGATGCACAAGCAGATACTGTAACAAAATTGGGCCCCCTAAAACCATATTTCATTGAAATATGACCAGCCACAATATCAACAATCATTTTAGGAATAAAAAATGGGTTGAAACGGGGGGTTCCATCACCATTGGCAAAATTCATTACTTCTTCCTGGAATATACTTATACCCCCAATTCCTGATCCCCAAATTACACCTACTTCATCTTTGTCAATCTTTTCCAGGTCTAGCCCGGAATCTTTTACAGCTTCATCTGCAGCAACAATACCAAACTGACTGAATGGATCAAGGCGTTTAACTTCCTTCCTATCCATGTAATTTTCAGGAAGAAAGTTTTTTACTTCACAAGCAAACCTTGTTTTAAACTTTTCGGCATTAAAGCGAGTGATGGTTGCCGAGCCACTTTTTCCTGATTTTAAACCTTCCCAATATTCGGGAGCGGTGTTTCCAATGGGTGTTAGCGCTCCAATCCCGGTAACAACTACCCTCTTTAATGCCATAAAATAAAGTTTGATTACTTCGCGTGACTTTCTAAATAAGCCACTGCCTGACCTACTGTAGTGATGTTTTCAGCCTGGTCGTCAGGAATAGAAATGTTGAATTCTTTTTCGAACTCCATAATAAGTTCTACTGTGTCAAGTGAATCTGCGCCAAGATCGTTAGTAAAGCTAGCTTCAGATGTTACTTCTGACTCTTCTACTCCTAACTTGTCAACGATGATGCTTTTTACTTTTGATGCTATTTCTGACATTTTTAATGCGTTTATGTTGAAAAAACACCGCAAAGAAATGCAATTTCATATTCATTGCCAAACTATTTTTCTATCAAAATTAGAAGTGGCCTTTCAAAACATCCTAACACCTTATGTTATATATTTGTTCACTCAAAATTCTTTTTCAAAACATGTCAAAGATTATAAGGTTTAATTTTGAACCAGATTATGATTTCATGCTTTTTGCAGTCGTGTCTGCGGTTAAAGACTTCAAATTTGCCTGGAATATCAATGCTGCTTTTGAAATGGATTTTTGCAAGGTTACGGACCTTGAACTTAACTTTGCAAATCAAGAGATTAAATTCATTTCGAATTATATTTTTGAATCAGAATATTCTTTGTTCCGGATATTGAAAAATAAGCTCGTAAGTTCTGATGGCGAGAACAATGGGTATTTATTGCCTGAATTGAAGAAATTTGACTATTTAATCAAAATTGAAGGTGAATCGGTTGAGGAAGTTTCAGAAGGTTTGCCTGAAAAATTAAAATCCTTACCTTGCGTCCAATATTTTGAAAAAATAAAAATCGAAAACCTGAAATCGAAAGATAATTTGTTATTTTAATTTAGTAATTTATGTTAATGAATCTCGCAAGAACAAAAGTAATTGCAACAGTTGGGCCGGCAAGTAATACAGAAGAAAAACTTTGGGAATTAATACAGGCAGGAGCCGGGATTTTTAGACTTAACTTTTCTCATGGATCTCATGAACTTCACCAGGCAGTAATCAATATTGTACGAGGCATCAACCAAAAACATGGTACTGCTATCGCACTATTACAGGATTTACAAGGACCTAAAATTCGCACGGGAGAGGTTGAAAATAATGGTGTAGATTTAGTTAAAGGCCAAAAACTAATATTAACAACCGAAAAAGTAATAGGAAACGCTGAAAAGATCTATACTTCATATAAATCAATGCCAAGGGATGTAAAACCTGGTGATGCAATTTTAATTGATGATGGGAACCTTGAATTAAGGGTAGTTGAGATTAAAGGAGAAGAAATTGTAACTGAAGTGATTTTTGGCGGTAAGCTTAAATCTAAAAAAGGAATTAACCTTCCTAATACCGCTGTTTCAGAACCTTCTTTAACAGATAAAGACAAAGAGGACTTAATTTTCGGCCTTGCCAATGATGTAGACTGGATAGCTTTATCTTTTGTAAGAAATTCAGAAGATATCAGGGAAATAAAAAGAATAATTGCCGAAGCAGGGAAAAAATCAAAAGTTATTGCAAAAGTTGAAAAGCCTGAGGCTTTGGCTGATATTGATGCGATAATTGAGGCTTGCGATGGAATAATGGTAGCAAGAGGAGACCTTGGAGTAGAAATTGCCATGGAAGACGTTCCGATGTGGCAAAAAATAATGGTTAAAAAATGTAACCAGGCGGGTAAACCAGTAATTGTTGCTACCCAAATGCTGGAAAGTATGGTTACTAATCCAAGGCCAACCAGGGCTGAGGCAAATGATGTAGCGAATGCTGTAATTGATGGTGCTGATACTGTAATGTTAAGTGCTGAGTCTGCTTCTGGAATGTACCCCAAAGAGGCTGTTCAAAGTATGATAAAAATTATTAGGGCAGTGGAAGATAAAATGGACATATTCCACAAAGAATGGCCCTTAATTCCATCTCCTGATGTTCATAGAGAGAGCTTAATAGCAGGAGCTTGCAGAATGGCGAAAGACACAAATGCAAAAGCGATTGTAGGCTTCTCAAGAACAGGATTTACAGCAAGAAGAATTTCGAGCTTCAGACCTACGGCCAGGATATATATCTTTACTGATAACAAGGTAATATTTACTCAATTAAACCTTATTTGGGGAGTGAGGGCTTTTCTTCTAGATTCTAAGAAAACCACAGATGAAACAATTGACTCTATGAACAAGTTTCTTTTAGAAAATAATCTGGTTAGCAAAGGCGATGTGGTAATTAACACAAGCACAATGCCTCTTGAAAGTGCTTACAGAACAAACATGGTAAAAATGAGCATTATATAATGCTCATTTAATAATATAGAGAGTTGTCCGAGTGGTTTAAGGAGCACGCCTGGAAAGTGTGTATGCGTCTAAAGCGTATCGAGGGTTCGAATCCCTCACTCTCTACAAGTTTTTCCACAATAAAAAGCTGATGCAAACATTTCTGGGGATTGATATTGGGGGTACAAACATTAAAATGGGTTTTGTAACCGGAGATGGAGAATTGCTTAACAAGGTTAAAATCCCCACAATAGAACTAAGAAAATCCGGAGATTTTGCCGGTGAACTTTTTAGATTGATTAGTGATCAACTTGCTTTAAGGAAGGATGTAACCAATGTTGGAATCGGTGTACCCGGACTTATTTCAAAAAACAGAAGATCTTTACTTGAACTACCTAACATTCCGGAACTCAGCCATTTTCCTTTAGTGGATGAACTTTCAAAACTATTTCCATCCCATAGTTTTAATATGGAAAATGATGCTAATGCAGCAGCATTAGGCGAATTTCATTTTGGAAAAGATAAAATAAAAGAAGATTTTATTTTTGTTACCCTTGGAACAGGAATTGGAAGTGCTGCCATAATTGACGGTAGAATTTTTAAAGGTGGAGATGGAAATGGAATGGAATTAGGACATATCATTTATAAAAATGGTAAAACTTTAGAAAATAAAATAGGAAAAAAAGGATTACTTAGAATAATTTCAAAAGAACTTAAAAAATCAGGTTCTAAATCGAATTTTTTAAACGGGAAACTAGAAGCCACAACAAAAGAAGTATTAGCAGCTGCACGAGAAGGTGACAAAAACGCAATAAAAATATACGCCAAGGTGGGTAAAATTCTTGGTATTGGCCTAATCGCTGCAATCAGGATTTTAGATATAAAAAAGGTAATTGTAGGAGGCGGGGTTTCAGAAATATTTGATTTTATAAAGCCTAATATAGACAAATCATTTTCAGAATATTTAACACCTTATTATAATGAGCATACGAATGTTATGCTCGCAACACTAGGCAACGAAGCAGGAATAATCGGAGCCGCTTCATTATGTTTTATTGATGTAAAAACTGTTTAAAACGTATTCATTTTCTTTGTTAAACTTAAGGTTTTTTACAGATTTGAATTGGTTCTGGTTATTTAAATAATCTTTAACTTTATTCAATACACTATTTTCAAGAAATTGTAATAAAGGTTGCTGAACATTTTCAATCTCATCTAAAGCAGGTTTTATTATTTGATCCCATTTTTCATAATGATTATCCAGGTCTTCAGGCTGAATCCTTTTTCTGCAATTAGGAGATCCGCATTCACAAACAAAGCCTTGTTCTAAATTAAAGATGCCATAATCATCTGTGATTTCATCTCCTGGATATATGTCTTTGATGGCTATTTCAAATCCATACCCTGTGCTTATTGTATTCGGATCACAGCAGTGGTTTATATATTTGGCATTGTCCCAACTCACTATGTAGTGTCCATTTTCATCTATATATGAATACTTGTCTACAACTGATTGAATTGATGGGTCTTGCTGGCTAAATTGGGCCGGTGACAATTCAATTTCAAGGCTGTCTTTGACATAGGTTAAGGTGCCTTTTGGAATGAATTCATTGGCAAATATACCTGAGCCAATAACCGGGTTAACAAATTTCAAGGTAGTATCGGGATGAAGCATTTTTTAATTTAAAATTATTAATTTTAACAGATTGTTAATCAAATAGTTGTAAAATAAATATGGCTTTTGAAGGTGCTTTAATCCCTCCTTTTTAAGTAGATGAATAATTTATTCAATTATATAATAAATTCTTAACATTACACAATTTCTGTAAATTAATATACCATTTATAAGGAACATCGTATTTTAGCAAAATCAACTATCTAATTATGGTCTTTCAAATTCTATTTATCCTAGTTCTGGCTTTAGCAGGTTACTTTTTAACAAAAAGTATAAGCCAGATTAAGCGAAATATAAATCTTGGCAGAGACGAGTTTTTAAGTGATCATCCTTCGCTTCGGTTTAAACAAATGATGTTGGTTGCGTTCGGACAAAAAAAAATGTTTTCCAGGCCCATTCCTGCAGTACTGCATTTATTTGTTTATGTAGGTTTTGTTCTGATAAATATTGAAGTGCTTGAAATCCTGATTGATGGTATTTCAGGAAAGCATAGAATATTTTTGTCTTTTCTTGGTTCTTTTTACGGGGTTGTAATAAATTTCTTTGAGTTTTTAGCTGTAATGGTCATAATAGTGTGTGTAATATTTCTTTTTAGAAGGAATATTGTAAAAGTTAAAAGGCTAAATATGCCTGAACTTGCACGTTTTCCTTTATTTGACGCAAATGCAATATTGGTTATTGAAATAGTCTTGATGGTTGCATTGTTAAGTATGAATGCTTGTGATGGTATCTTACAAATCAGAAATCCTGAACATTATGGTAATACCGGATCTTTGATTTTCAGCCAGTTTTTAAGTCCTCTTTTCAACAATTTGTCTTCTTCAAATTTAGTTTTGATGGAAAGAACTTTTTGGTGGTTTCATATAATTGGCATTCTGATATTTGCTAATTATCTACCTTATTCTAAGCATTTACATATTTTAATGGCGTTCCCAAATACTTATTTTGGAAAACTACAGTTTAAAGGCAAGATTAAAAACATGCCTGTTGTGACAAGAGAAGTCAAAAGCATGTTAAGTATTCCGTTAAATGAAGAAGAACAATTAGCAGCATCAAATTTACAAGACCCGGGTAAATTTGGAGCAAAAGATGTTCCTGACCTAACATGGAAAAATCTGATGGACGCCTATTCATGCACAGAATGTGGAAGATGCACAGCTTCATGCCCGGCCAATATAACTGGCAAGAAACTTTCTCCACGCAAAATAATGATGGATACGAGAGATAGAATGGAAGAAATTGGAAAATTGTTAACTAAAAATAAAGAAATAGATAATACTAAATCCTTATTAGGTGATCATATAACTTCTGAAGAACTATTGGCCTGTACAACCTGTAATGCTTGTGTAGAAGCATGTCCTATTAACATTGATCCCCTTGACATTATTATGCAATTGAGAAGATACAAGATTATGGAAGAAGCAAAGGCACCTGATAGCTGGAACGCGATGTTTTCAAATCTTGAAAATAATCAGGCACCATGGAAATTTTCACCTTCTGACAGGTTAAATTGGGCTAAAAATAATACTTAATTAATACATAAATTCACCTAGGCCTTGTCTGATAATATCAAAATTGCCAGATGTGACATCAATTATTGTGGATGGTATGTTACCGCTGTTACCTGAATCTATGACAACGTCCACCAGGTTTTTATATTTTTCATAAATCAATTCCGGATCTGTTGTATATTCAATAATATCATCTTCATCTTTAATTGAAGAAGATATTAATGGATGTCCAAGTTCTTTTACAATTTGCCGCGGAACCTCATGATTTGGTATCCTTATTCCTACAGTTTTCTTTTTGGCAATGAGGCTTTTAGGAACTGTTGAACTGGCTTCAAGAATAAAGGTAAAGGGACCCGGAAGATTTTTTTTTAAGGCTTTAAAAGAAGAAGTATCCAGGTTTTTAACAAATTCTGAAATATGGCTTAAATCATAACAAATAAATGACAGATTGATTTTTTCTGGCTTAATGCCTTTCAAACGACATAGTTTTTCAATGGCACCTTTGTTGGTAAGATCGCAGCCAAGGCCATAAACTGTATCTGTTGGATAAATGATCAAACCTCCCCTTTTTAAACATTGCACAACCTCGGCAATCCTGTTCATTTGAGGATTTAATGGGTGAACCTGCAAGAATTTTGCTGACACTAATAATAATTTTATGTTATTGTATAAAATTTTATTGCAATATAAGCCCAATATCTAAGCAGGTTTAATATTTAGTTGTTATGAAAAGTTTAATTATTGGCATTACTGGTGGTAGTGGATCTGGAAAATCTCAGATTGCAAGAGATTTGGCCGAGTTGCTATCACCTAATGCAACTATTCTGGCATTGGATAATTATTATTATCCAATTGAAAAACAGCCCAAGGATATAAACGGAAGACCAAATTTCGATTTACCTGAATCTTTGGATCTTCAAAAATTTAAACATCATTTAATTCAGTTATCAAACGGTGCGAATATTAAAATAAAAGAATACACGTTTAATAACCCGGATTTAAAACCTAAAACGATAGAAATTTTTAGCAAACCGATTATAATAACTGAAGGTCTTTTTATTTTAAATCCACCGGAAATGGAGTTGTTAATTTCAATAAAAATATATATTGATGTGAAGGAGGATATTAAATTAGAAAGGAGGATGAAAAGGGACTTAAAATCAAGAGGTTATAATCTTGATGATGTCAATTATTGTCATATTAACCATGTCTTACCTTCTTTCAATAAATTTATTAAGCCTCAGAAAGAAAAAGCAGGCTTTGTAGTAGCTAACAATGGGGAATATAATGACACCTTAGAACGTATTAAGGTTTTTTTAAAGAAAAAATTAGATCCCTACTTTTTGTTTTTTTGAATTATAGTTTCTATAAATTCCTTATGATCTTTTTCTAATTGAGCATGGTCCTGGATTAATTGATCATGATCAATTTGCATGAGTTTATATTCTTCCTCAAGTATTTTATGTTCTTCTTTTATAAAATCGCGATCTAATGTACCGTTGTTATATTTTTCTATAAGACGTTTATGCATTCTCAATATAACTTCATGTTTATCAATTATATCATCATGTTTTTCCAACAAAACATCATGTGCCTTTTCCAGTTTTAGATGTAAAGAATCCATTTCTCCTCCCTTTGCCTCGATATAATCTAATTTCCATTGCTCATGTTTTTTATTTAACCTATCATGAGTGACCTTTAATATGCTATCATGCTCCATCATTGATCCATGAAGTGCCTGTAAAAGTGCACCCATTGAATTATCATCTTTACAAGAGATAAAAAATAAAAAGGACACGAAAATAATGGTAAAGCCTTTCATTAAAATACACCAGATAATTTTTCAAATATATAAAATCGGCAATAATAATAAGGAATTGAACAGACTTTAAGTGTCTCAAAAAAAACATCATTTTTTAATTTCATAAAATCGCAGCAATTTGCGTTTTCTTAAATCTTAACAATGCCAAAAAATTTAGTCATAGTAGAGTCTCCTGCAAAGGCAAAAACCATTGAAGGGTACCTTGGAACCGATTTTATCGTAAAATCCAGCTATGGACATGTTCGAGACTTACCTGACAACGCTACTGGTATTGACGTTGAAAATAATTATAAGCCTACCTATGTTATTTCTGACGACAAGAAACAAATTGTAAGTGAGCTCAAAAAATTAGCAAAAGAATCAGAAATAATTTGGCTGGCAACTGATGATGACCGTGAAGGAGAAGCTATATCATGGCATTTGTATGAGGCACTTGACTTAAATGATAAGAATACCAGAAGAATAGTTTTCAGAGAAATCACAAAAAATGCAATACTAAACGCTATTCAAACCCCGAGAGGCATTGACATTGACCTTGTTAATGCTCAACAGGCAAGAAGGGTTTTGGATCGTTTGGTGGGGTATGAATTATCACCGGTTCTTTGGAAAAAAATCAAACGGGGGCTTTCTGCAGGTAGAGTTCAATCAGTTGCAGTCCGGTTTATTGTGGACAGGGAAAGAGAAATTGAAAAATTTAGTTCTTCTTCATTTTTTAAGGTAGTTGCAATATTTGATCTTGAAAAAGGAAAAAAATTAAAAGCAGACCTCCCTCAAAAATTTGCAACAGAAAAAGAAGCCCTAGAATTTCTTGAGAAATGCAAAGGAGCTGTTTACACAATAAAAAACCTGGAAAAAAAACCGGCAAAAAAATCCCCCTCACCACCTTTTACAACTTCAACATTACAACAAGAGGCCGGCCGGAAACTATATTTCTCCGTAGCTCAAACCATGACAGTTGCTCAGCGATTGTACGAGGCGGGAAAAATTTCTTATATGCGTACCGATTCGGTAAACTTATCCGAAGATGCTATTGCAAGTGCAAAATCCGCCATAACAAAAGACTATGGCCCAGAGTATTTCAAACAAAGAAAATATTCCAATAAACCGGAACGTGCCCAGGAAGCTCACGAAGCTATCCGCCCTACGGATTTTTCAGTAGAGCAGGCAAGTAGCGACCGGAA
>JANYCH010000001.1 GCA_025360395.1 Cytophagales bacterium
TCCCAATCAGCTGGAGTTTTTAAGCTTAATGACACTTGCGTAAACCAATTGCCGGACATAGATTCTCTGTCGGCCATAAATGATTCTTTGTTTTTGTCCTGGAAATCTGGCAATTGCAAAGTTCTTAATTCAGAGTTTCACGCGCTAAGCCCTAAGATATTTAAAAATTCAGGTTTGGTTTCAGACACTTCTCTGATCGCATTTGATCGGGACTCACTGTATTATTATCATTTGAATAAGAAGCAGTGGTTTTCAAGGGCAGAAAAGATCTGGATGTTGCTGAATGATACTTTAGGTCTGGTTAAGGATACCTCAATGGCCGTCCATCATTTCAGGTCAGATACTATTATTCATTTTGAGGGGGATTCTGCCTGGATCCATCCAATGTTGAGAGAAAAGTTATTGGTTAATAAAGGACCTTTTTACGGCATTGCAAATTTTGAAGGAAGGCTTCTTGCAAATTTTAACAGGAATTTTACCCACATCGGCCAACCGGTAAACGGTTATATGGAAGTTATATCCAAAAGGAAGTATGGTTTTATAGATACGAACGGATATATGTATTTCGCCACTTTATATGATTCCGTGAAACCAGCCAAAAATGGATATTGTGCTATCAAACTGCGGGGAAAATGGGGTTATGCAAGTAGAAAAGAATCCATAGTTGTTCAGCCCAATTACGCAAAAACAACCGAATTTTTAGGGGAAACGGCACCTGCCTGGATAGGGAATGCAGCAATGTTAGTGAACAACAAAGGGTTGGAACTTTTTAAGCCAAGATTTGACGATCTGATCCCTTGTTCAAAATATTGGCTCAGTGTAAAAAGGGGATTATATGGATTTCTTCAAACTGATGGAAAAGAAATGTTAAACCCAAGATTTAGCGAAGTCAGGGAAACTTCCTTAGGATATTTCATAGTAACCCAATATGGAAAAACGGGAATTTTGAATAGTAAACTAGAAACTGTTTATCCATTTGAAGACAGTAATATTCAGTTTATAAAAGGCTCTCCTTATTTTGCTATAGAGGTTAAATAGCTTCATTTCCATTATTTCAACCTTGTTTCTGTTAAATATTGACTGAAAAATAAATATATTGCCTGTCGATTTGCAGAATTTTTTATATGGTTGTTGAAGATTTAGAACTTACTATTTTAATGCCTTGCCTGAATGAAGCGGAAACTCTTCAGCTTTGCATAAAAAAAGCAAATCAATATTTAAAAGATAATTCAGTAAGCGGCGAAGTTCTCATTGCCGATAACGGGAGCACAGACGGATCGCAAAAAATTGCAACACATGAAGGTGCGAGGGTAATTGATGTACCGGTAAAAGGATATGGAGCGGCTATTATTCATGGTATTAATGCTGCGAAAGGAAAATACATTATCATGGGTGATTCTGATGATAGTTATGATTTCTTGAAACTTGACCCATATGTAGAAAAGCTTCGGGAGGGTTTTGACCTTGTGATGGGAAACAGGTTCCTGGGTGGGATTGAAAAGGGGGCCATGCCATTCCTGCACAAATATTTGGGGAACCCGGTTTTGTCCTTTATTGGAAGGTTGTTTTTTAAAATTAAAATCCGGGATTTTCATTGTGGGTTGAGGGGATTCAATAAAAAATCTATTAAAGCACTGAACTTACAAACCACAGGAATGGAGTTTGCGTCAGAAATGGTGGTAAAGGCAGCCCTATTTCATCTCAGGATTGGGGAAGTACCCACAATTTTATCACAGGATGGAAGGAGCAGGCCCCCGCATTTAAGGACCTGGAGGGATGGATGGAGACATTTAAGGTTTTTATTACTGTTTAGTCCTGCCTGGCTGTTTTTTTACCCTGGAATTTTAACTTTTGTCGTGGGTTTGTCTGGCGTTATCACCCTTTCAATGGTTTCTATTTCAATTGGAAGCATTACACTCGACATTCACACTTTGCTTTATTCAAGCTTCGCAACTATTATGGGTTTTCAGGCAATATTGTTTTATCTTTTATCCAGAACGTTTGCTATCAACTTTAATCTGACACCATAAAGTGACATTTTTAATAAACTTTGGAATTACTTCAGCCTGGAAATTGGATTGTTATGTGGCTTTGTGGCTTTGATGATTGGATTGGGATTTTCTATTTATTCCATATTAGAATGGAAAAAAGCTTCCTTTGGTTTTTTGGATCCAGTTAAACAAATGAGGTTCACCATACCTGCTGTAACTATCATGATTCTAGGTATTCAACTTATTTTCTTCAGTTTTTTTCTAAGCATTTTAGGAATCAAATCTGTATTTGTTAAAACAAATTCCGACCTTGATTTAAACTAAGACACATCTTAACCAACAGGAATCCCTGAATTTTAAATT
>JANYCH010000237.1 GCA_025360395.1 Cytophagales bacterium
TGGTACATTTACATTTGGGACATTCAAACCCAGTGGCCCATTTGTGGTGTGCTAAATAAGATAAACAAGTGTCCCTGTCATGAAATTGCTTTAGAAACTCAATCTCATTTTGACCTTTAAATGATAAAAAATCCTCCATGCCGAAATTGTGTTAACCAAAGAAAGTTACGAAGATTTTAGATAAACGCAATTATCTGGGCTCTACTAAAAGTTTTTATTGTTAAAAATGGAAAGGCTGAAGAAAGAAAAATAGAAACAGGATTAAGGACCGCCCAAAATATCCAGGTATTTTCCGGACTTAACGCGGGAGATTCAGTCATCGTTACCGGCAATTCACAGCTCAGGCCAGGATCACCACTAAAAATTGTTTCATCGGCAAAACCGGACAGAGAAACCAAATAATACTTCTAAAATGAGCCTTTCAAGCATTAGTATTCAAAGGCCGGTGCTGGCTATTGACGATGTAATACAAACATATTCTCAACTGGTAAAGGATTCTGTTGCTGAAAGTGTCAATATCCTGGCAGTGACGGCTTCTACAAATAATGGGAATAGAGGTGTAAATTCCGGATTTTTAGTTTCTCAAAAAGAAGTAATACCGTCAATTGATACTACCACAATATTTTCAGGTAAGTCCAGCCTTTTAATTGTGACAGAAAGGGAGATAGATATAGCAAATCAGCAATTAAAAGAATCGAATTCTAATTACCTGCCAAAGTTAAGTTTGAATGCAGCGTACAATTACACAAGAAATCAAAGCCAGGCGGGATTAACGTTATTAAACAAAAGTACAGGCCCGAATATAGGGCTGAGTTTTAACTGGAATATTTTTGATGGATTTAGCAAAAACAGGGTAAGAAATGTTGGATTAATTAACATCGACATAGCTAAATACCGTCACTATGAAAACAAATTAGCTCAATTCGCCATTTACCAAAAAGCATTGATCCAATACAAAACAGCACTAAAAATATTGATTCTGGAACGTGAAAGTTTTCAATTAGCGATGAAATTTCAAAACAAAGATACCAGGCAGGCAGTATCAGTCTCTTTGAATATAAAGATACCCAATTAGCCCTTGAGGCTACCAAGATCCGTCTGGCTAATGCTAAGTTTGATACTATGGCCAATGAAACCGAGATTAACCGCCTGAATGGCCAGTTAATAAAATAACTATTTAACTTTAGCTTTTAATTTTTCCTAAACTCCAGATCGAGGTCTAATACTTTTTGAAGCAGGAGTGAAGTTCCATCATTTACAATTTCATAATCACTAAACAACCGTTTTTCCGAATCTGGCAATTGTCTTTCCATTAACGATTCAATATCCTTTCGGCTACGGTGCCGGTCCCTCTTTAAAATTCTCTCTATCCTTATTTCAATAGGTGCAGTAACAAGAATGATTTTATCAAGCTGCTTAAAAGTGCCTGATTCAATGAACAATGCTGCTTCTTTAATCAGATAAGGATAGTTGCTTCTCTCAAGTACCCACTTTTCGAAATCAACCGCAACTGCTGGATGCGTTAATGAATTTAATATTTTTAGTTTATCGGGATTTGGAAAAACTACACCTGCGAGGTATTCTCTTTGCAAAACATTGTTTAAATAGACCTTTTCACCAAATTCTCTTTTTATGTCGTTAATGAGTTTCAGATCATTTTCCATCAGCCATCTTGCCTTACTGTCAGCATCATAAACTGGCGCTCCCAGGGTTTGAAATATCCTGCAAATTATGCTTTTGCCACTACCTATTCCCCCGGTTACACCAACCAACAAAGGCCTATTCTCTTCCATTTGTTTCTAGCCGTTTCCTGACATTAAATTTCACTTTTACTTTCTCGTGACTTAGTTTAAGCAATGGATTGTTTAAATAATAATTCAGGTTTAAGCTTTCATCAAAATTCTTGTCAAGCCCCTGAAAAGGAACCCTGATTTTCAAAGTATCTTTAAGTTTGAAAACAATTGACTTTGGGCCAGTCACAAGTACACTTTCCGGCTCAAAATTGATTTTCTTATCTCGGATGTAACCTTTATCTATTGAGATTGAAGTTGCATCAAGTTTCATGTGCATCCATTTGCGGGCTTGTTTGTCAAAAGGCAAGTTTATGGGATCGACTATAATTTTTCCTACTTTCATTTTATCAAGATCTCTTTCAAGGATCTTCCTTAATTTCAATGTATCTAATACACTATTCAAACCCGGCTTATCAATAAAAAATACTACTGGTTTAATTTTAAAGAAATATTTAGAATTAAAGACATTCCATCCATGCCCTTTAAAAAATATTTTGGCTTTTGAAGGCAAGGCCTGCAATGGGACGTAGCTGCTATCATCATATTTAATAACCAGTGATACAGTAATCTCAGATGTTAACTCCTTGTTTAAAGAATTAAAAATCCATATAATTGAAGAAAGGCAAAAGGATATTGCAATAACACGCAGGTTTCCCTTTGACCTTTCCGTTAGCGGACGAAAGAGCCAGGTAATAAAATACCTTACAAATTTTAGCGACTTAATTATACTGTAGTTTTGGCTACTTTTAAAGAAGATTCAAGCGATACCGATTCTTTTCCAAAAGTAAGTTTAACACCTCTATCAACATCTAAAACAATTGTATCATCATTTACCTGAACAATTTTACCATATAATCCACCAACTGTCACAACCTCATCTCCGATTTTAAGAGACTCGCGGAATTTCTTTTGGTCTTTTTGTTTCTTTTGTTGAGGACGGATCATAAAAAAGTAAAATACCACCATGATAGCACCTAATAATACGAATTGGCTTATCATTGCGCTTTGAGGTGCCTGAAGCAAAATTGATTTCATGTTCTTATTTTAAAATTGACCACAAAAGTAATAATCTAGTAACGATATGCCCAATACTATTTACGGTCTCAAGATCTTTTCTTCTGAGCAAATAAAAAAACTTGATGCTGCAACTATAGAAAAAGAAGGAATAACATCTATAGAATTAATGGAGAGGGCCTCAGGCGCTTTTGTAAAGGAGTTTACTAAATTTTATGGTAAAGAGTATCCGGTAAATATTCTATGCGGTCTTGGTAATAATGGAGGCGATGGAATGGCTATTGCAAGAATGCTGATGAACAAGGCTTACAATGTAAATGTGTTTGTAGTAAGTTTTGACAATAGTACTGCCTCCAAAGAATTTACAGCTGAGTTTTTGAAACTTGAAGATATGATCGATATACGTCAGATCACCCAGCGACGTGATATTCCTGTTTTCGATCCCGAAGCTGTTATCATAGACGCAATGCTTGGTTCAGGTATTAACAGGAACATTACCGGACTTCTTGCAGAGGTTATCACCACTGTTAACAATACCAAATGCGAAATCATTGCTGTAGATATTGCTTCCGGATTGTTTTCTTCAAAATCGAATCTGGAACAGGCTATTATTCAGCCAACCTTTACATTTTCATTTCAGGTACCAAAACTTGCGTTCTTTTTACCTCAGAACCAATTTTATACAGGTGAACTCAAATTATTGGAAATTGGGCTTGATGAAGAATTTATTATTAATGAACCTTCCCCCTATGTGCTTATTGAAAAGAAATCTATCATTAAATTAATTAAAAAAAGAGCCAAATTTTCTCATAAGGGAAACTATGGTCATGTGATGCTTTTTGCTGGTAGCCATGGAAAAATGGGAGCCTCAATGCTTGCCGCCAAAGGGGCTTTCAAGACTGGTTGCGGATTAATCACCCTTTTAACTGAAGAAAACGAAACAGCTATCGTTCAATCTGGGATTTGGGAAGCGATGTGTGTATCCTATAAAGCTTCTGATAACATTCCAGCATTGCCGGATAACAAAAATTTTACTCTGGGCATAGGCCCAGGAATAGGCTTGGGTGACCTTTCTTTAAGGTTTCTGGAATATTTATTAAAATACAATTCAAAACCATTGGTTATTGATGCAGATGGCCTTAACCTGGTTTCTCTAAATCCTCACTTATTGAAGTTAATTCCGGCCAAAAGCATTTTAACACCACATCCAAAGGAATTTGAAAGACTTGCAGGAAGTTGGTCAAATGATTATGAAAGATTAGAAAAGCAAAGAGGCTACTCCATCACCCATAATATTTATCTGATATTAAAAGGTGCTCATTCATCTATCACCACACCTGAAGGATTTGTGTATATTAATTCCAGTGGCAATGCCGGAATGGCTACGGCTGGAAGCGGCGATGTTTTAACAGGAATCATTACTTCATTTTTAGCCCAAAACTACACTCCTGAGCAGGCAGCAATTCTCGGTGTATTTTTACATGGCCTTGCCGGCGATTTAGCAGCATCTGAGATAGGACAAAATAGCCTAATGGCAGGGGATATAATTAATTTTTTACCTAACGCGTTCAAGGAACTCATGATAGTTTGATTTCATATATTATATTGCTCATCAAATGGCTACATATTATACTTCCCAACTCCGGGACGAGCAAATAACCCGCAGCATAGATTGGGTTACAGTTTCAATTTATGCTTTACTTGTCCTTTTCGGCTGGCTGAACATCCATGCCTCAGTATATGACCCAGAGGTTCATAAAGGTTTACTGGACTTCAGTACAAGTTCAGGAAAACAGTTTATCTGGATTTGTACTTCTGTAGTATTATTATCTGTAATATTAATTATTGACCATAGATTTTATGATTCTACGGCTTGGGGGATTTATGGAGCTGTTTTCTTGCTTCTCTTTTCTGTCCTTCTATTCGGAAAAGAAGTAAAAGGCTCAAAATCGTGGTTTGAAATAGGCGGTTTAGCCATCCAGCCTGCCGAATTTGCCAAAATGGGTGTTGCACTTGCCCTTTCTAAATTCATTAGTTCCCCAAATATTAAAATGGATAAGCTGAAGAATCAATTGATCGGTGGTGCGATTATCCTTTTACCGGCAGTGATGGTTTTGCTTCAGAACGACACAGGATCCTTTTTGGTATTTAGTTCCTTTCTTATTGTTTTTTATCGTGAAGGGATGTCACCTTTTATCATCATTGTTGGGGTTGCATGTGCTGTAATACTAGTCCTTACGCTAATCTTTCCACAATATCAACTTATGATTGCTTTTGGAATATTAGGGATATGCTCCATTTATTTCGTTAAAAGAAAAACAGTATCCAATGTTTTGGTAGTGTTAGGGGTTACGGCAGCTACTATAGTATACATTGGAACGGTAGACTATTTTTTCAATAATGTTTTGCAACAGCATCAGCAAACAAGGTTAAAAGTTTTAGTAAACCCGGATGTTGATCCACTTGGAGCTGGATGGCAGGTTACCCAGGCTAAAATAGCCATAGGCTCCGGAGGTTTTTTAGGCAAAGGGTATTTACAGGGCACCCAAACAAAATTCGATTTTGTTCCTGACCAAAGTACTGATAATATCTTTTGTACTGTAGGTGAAGAACATGGCTGGTTAGGGAGTTTTGTCCTTATAACTTTGTTTATGTCATTGTTCTTAAGGCTTATTTACCTTGCGGAAAGACAAAAGGTAAAATTTGCGCGCATATTTGGATATTGTGTTGCCAGTGTTATGTTTTTCCATTTTACTATTAATATCGGGATGACTATTGGTTTGTTTCCGGTTATTGGTATCCCTTTACCGTTCTTTAGCTATGGAGGTTCTTCATTATGGGCTTTTACTATTATGCTATTTATATTCCTAAACTTTGATGCAAGCAGAAGGTACATATTAGGTTAGATAAATATGTAAGCCATTGGAGTATTACGATTGGCACATGAATGAAATTTTAATCAAAATAAAAAAATTATTTTGTGTTTCAGGGCCGGAATTGCAAAATATATAGTGATTGTATTAAAACTAATTATACCTTTGTAGAGTTAAACATTAACAAAGACATTTAAAACCTTTGCTTATTCTTAGCAAAGAGCCTACTCTCTAGGGCTTAACAAATAGAGTACTTTTGTTTGTAGTTTGGTTTAGTTGTGAAAAAAGCTATTCGGTTTCCGAATAGCTTTTTTGTTTTTAAAGTTTTGGTTGCACGGATTTAAGTTACTTGACAAATAAGTAAAATGTTAGAGAATTTGCATTTGAAATCATCTTTTCTAACTATGTTTAATTTAATTAAAATCTCAGTAATATATAATGGAGATTAATTCAATATATAATAGTATAAAGTTTATATATTTGAATTCTATTATCTTTCTATGATCAATATTCATTGGAGCAAACTACAGAAAAATTATCTTACTTATAATATAGATGCCTGAAAGTAATTGGAGGTAAAGCCTGGTACAATCACACCTCAAACCCAGC
>JANYCH010000042.1 GCA_025360395.1 Cytophagales bacterium
TGTCCCATGTCACTAAAGCGAGGAGCCACGACCCATTTTGTTCCAACTTTTTGCTCAATACCATGAATGCCATTTTTTAAATTGGTTATTAATATTGGTGAATAATACTTCTGGGCATCTTTCATAAAGTGGATTTTAATATCACCCGTATAGTTCGGTGCCGGTATGTATTCCCATTTTACTTTTCGGTTGTTCCAGCTTGTGGGGTACATATCAGTAGTAAGTGTACCATTTTTATTGAACATACTAAGCGATGTTTTCATAAGATCCAAATGATAAGGGCTGTCACGGCACCATCCATTGTCATCGCCACAAGCATCCGCTACAATCATATTTAATTCTGCCCCAACGAACTTGTCCGTCACCCATGCTGAATTGGTTCCACGACAAAACTGCTGGCCCAAAGCGCCATCATTTGTTCCATTGCAATTTTCAAGAATTGTTACTTTTAACCATCTCCCGCAATTATTCCCATTTTCATAAGAACCAATTACACTTGCATTATTATCAGTAATCGGCCTGGGATATTGAGTTCCGCTTCCAGGTGTATCAAAAACATTTAATGCAACAAAATTTTGAGTTTCCAGTTTATCTTGAGGGACCCCGCAACCACCATATGGTGTTCCCAGTCCATCAAAATAGGTAGCCACCCCGGTATTGACTACCTGGGCATTTGCAATACTAACAAAAAGTATAAATAGAAATGTAGATAATATTTTCATGCTATCAGGATTACTTTAGTCTTTATCAAATTAAGGTAATTAATTTAATCCTGAACATTGATATCTCCCCCGCTTAAATATTTCGATTTCAGTCAAAAGGAACTAAATTTGTTATTCTTATCTTGTAACATCATGAATTACGATAACTTACGGCTTACTGACTGGCTGCCAACAACCAGAAAAGAAATGGAGATCCGTGGTTGGGATTCTTTGGATGTAATCATCGTTTCAGGAGATGCCTATGTGGACCATCCAGCCTTTGGAGCTGCAGTAATCGGCAGATTAATTGAAGCTGAAGGCTATAAGGTTGGTATACTTCCACAACCAAACTGGAAAGATGATTTAAGGGATTTTAAAAAACTTGGGACACCCAATCTGTTTTTCGGTGTCACAGCGGGCTGTATGGATTCAATGGTGAACCATTACACTGCTGCGAGAAGAAAAAGATCAAACGATGCTTATACCCCAGGTGGTGAAATAGGTTTCAGGCCCGATTATGCAACTATTGAATATACGAAAATATTGAAATCCCTTTTCCCGGAAGTACCGGTAATGATCGGAGGAATTGAGGCTTCTCTAAGAAGGGTGACGCATTACGATTACTGGAAAGACCAATTGATGCCAAGTATTCTTGTTGATTCAGGAGCCGATGTATTGGTTTACGGAATGGGTGAAATGCCCTTGAAAGCATTATTGAAAGCCGTCGCGCAGGGAATTCCAATGAACACTTTAAAAAACATTCCGCAAACAGCTGTTCTAATTCCAAAAGGAGACCCATTGCCGAATGAAGCCTGGCAAACAGTAGAATTAAACTCACATGAGGTATGCCAGCAGGACAAAATTGCCTACGCAAGGAATTTTAAATACATAGAAACTGAATCTAACAAACAAAAAGCCAATAGGTTAACGCAGGCCGTAGGAGACAAGAGATTAATTGTTAACCCTCCCTACCCTACTATGACGGAAAAGGAAATTGATGCTTCCTTTGATTTGCCTTATACAAGGCTTCCACATCCAAAGTACAAAACAAGGGGCACAATTCCTGCATTTGAGATGATCAAGTTTTCTGTGAACATGCACCGGGGATGCTTTGGAGGATGCAGTTTTTGCACTATTTCAGCCCATCAGGGCAAAATGATTGCAAGCCGATCTGAGGAATCCATTATCAAAGAAGTAGAACAGGTAACTAAAATGCCTGATTTTAAAGGATATATAAGTGATTTAGGTGGACCTTCAGCCAACATGTATAAAATGAAAGGCAAGGTACAGGAAATTTGCGACCGCTGTGTAAGCCCTTCCTGCATCCACCCAATGGTTTGTCATAACTTAGACACATCTCACAAACCGCTTACTGCTCTTTATAAAAAAGTTAACGAATTGCCTGCCATTAAAAAGGCTTTTGTAAGCAGCGGAATAAGATATGACTTGCTGGTAGATGATTACAATGTCAGTGATGAAACTAACAGTTTAGATGAATACATGGAGCAGCTTGTGAAGCACCATATTCCCGGGCGTTTAAAAGTAGCACCGGAACATACCTCAGAACCTGTCTTAAGGATTATGAGAAAGCCATCTTTTAAGCATTTCCATACTTTCAAAAAGAAATACGACGCTGCAAATGAAAAGGCGGGATTGAAACAGCCACTAGTTCCTTATTTTATCTCAAGTCATCCGGGTTGTGAACTGCAGGACATGGCAAATCTGGCAATAGAAACCAAAGACATGGGTTTTCAACTTGAACAGGTTCAGGACTTTACCCCTACTCCTATGACTGTTGCCACTGAGATTTATTATACAGGAGTACATCCTTATACTTTACAGCCCATTTATACTGTTAAAGACCCTCAGGAGAAAAAAGACCAGAACAAGTTTTTCTTCTGGTATAAAAGTGAAAATCATCAGTGGATAAAAGATAAGCTTACAAGGGCTAAACATCCGCATCTTATCAAACAACTTTTAAGTTTTTCCCCTAAAAGAGATAGTTTCAAGGATGCTATTCTGGAAAAACAATTTGTTAAAAAGGAATTTCCCAGGCCGTTTGAAAGAATGTATGGTAAACAAGCTCCCGGAGCTAAGAAAAGGAGATAGAACTGGATTATATATTATTCGTGCTTCAATCTAAAAAAAACGGCAGGTCCAATTAAGAACCTGCCGTCTACCGTTCAAAGTATTTTTAATTATTTCACTTTTGGCATGTGTTTTACTTCTTTATTTCCATCTGAGTAAAGTACATTGACCACATAAACCCCGTTTGGTAGTTTGTCATTTAAGTCAACTGATTGTCCTTGTCCAAGATTATTTCCTGAATATAAAACCTGGCCATTCATATTTACCACACTTAAACTTGTTATGTCCTTCGTGGCTGTTACCTGATAAGTATTAGAAGTTGGATCGATGATTACAGAACTTTCAGCAATTGAATTGTCCATTCTGTTCTGTGCACATTTGTTGATTGCTTTGCAGTATTGTTTGTAAGAAGGAGTGGTTGTATAATTTACCCCTACACAAATTTCACCAGATGTTACAGAGCTTGTAGCATTTAAGCTTGCATTTGGCTGACCAGCCACAGGTGTGATATTCAAACCAGTTCCAGTATACCACCATGCGTATTTAGTTGCGTTTGCAGTATATTCAGGTTTAAGACTGATGCTGTATGTCTGACCTGCTGCAAGGCATGAAGCATTTAGGTCGAAGAACTCCTGTCCGCCAAAAGTTACATTTACCGGAGAAGAGACTGTTACACCACCCTGGTTGTCATAAGCTTTAGTTGTAAAGCTAAAACTACCTGCTGCCTGGCCGTAAACTGTGTAAGAATAAGGAGCGTAAGTATCCGTACCTAATAATGTTGCACCTCTGTAAAACTCAACTTTTGTGATTGTACCGTCTGCATCTGAAGCATTAGCAGTTATAGTGTAAGTCGTATTAGGTGCCATTGAAGCATTATTTGCTGGAGCAGTTATGCTTGTTACAGGTGACTGGTTGCTACTTGCTCCGGCTACAGAAATATTGACTCCTGCACTAGATTTTACGCCGCCTTTGTTGTCAGTTGCTTTGGCGATGATGGTATAAGATCCACCCGTAACATTTGACCACATAAATTGGTAAGGTGCGCTGGTTGAAGTTCCGATTAATGAGGTTCCGTTAAAGAACTCTACTTTCGCAATTCCGTCAGCATCAGAGGCATTTGCAGTTAAGCTTATATTCGCTGGAGAAGCAAAGCTAGAGTTATTAGCAGGAGATGTCAAACTCACTTCTGGAGCAGGGTTACTGTTTGTTCCTATAGTTATATTTACAGGTGAACTAGTTCTGGTAGCACCTTTATCGTCAGTAGCAACAGCTACATAAGAATAATTACCAGCAGGCACATTATATAAGTATTGGTTATAAGGTGCCCATTGTTTGGTTGCAATCAAAGTTGTACCGCTATATATATCTACTTTGGCAATTTTACCATCATAATCGGCTGCATCAACAGAAATTACAAGGTTTGTAGGTGCGTTATAAGCTCCATTGTTTATAGGTGAGGTAATATTAACTACAGGTAACTGATTAGATAAGTTATTTACCGAAACATTAACCGAAGTTGTTGCAACTCCGCCTGCATTATCTGTTACCTTAGCTGTCATTGTATAGTTATCTACTGGTACGTTACTCCATGTGAAATCGTAAGGTTCATAACTTGTTGTGTACAGTAAAGTACTTCCATTATAGAATTCAACTTTAGAAATTAATCCATCCTGGTCAGCAGGGCTAGTTCTGAATTTGATTGTTGCAGGAGCTGTATAACTTGCTGTG
>JANYCH010000044.1 GCA_025360395.1 Cytophagales bacterium
TGAGGAAAAACGGGAATCTAAATCCGGTAATATGGCGGAAGACAGAAAATATCCGCCAGCTCTCGAAAAGTATTTAAGAGAAAAAGATAAACAAATTGAAATGCTAAGGTCAACCCCACCAGCATTTAATCCGTATTATAAAGAAAAGGTCAGCCAGTACATTCAAAAAATTAGCCAATAAAGTGTATTTTTATCCCGTAATGGAAAAGATTTCAATTCAGATTCCTTCAATACCTGAAAATATTCGCATTGTCGAAAGTTTTATCGACAACGCTAAAGACAAATTTCACATCACTGACGACATTTATGGAAACATAATGGTGGCAGTTACTGAATCGGTGAACAATGCCATAAAACATGGTAATAACTGCGATAAAAGTAAGAATGTGAATATCTCTCTGTTCATAGAGCAGAAAAGCATCAAATTTGTAGTCGAAGATCAGGGGCTTGGTTTCGACCCGGAAGGTTTACCCGATCCTACTCTACCGGAAAACATTAACAAACCTGATGGCAGAGGTATATTTCTAATGCGTAATCTTTGTGATGAACTTGCATTCTCCGATGAAGGGCGTATTGTGGAAATGAGCTTCAACATGAACTAAGCAATTGCCTTCAGTTTCATTTCATTCCGAATTAACTTCTTTTAAGCTAAAGGACAAAAACAAGCTCAAAAAATGGCTGCATGCTGTTGCTTTGCGACATGCCGGCAGTATTTCGGCCATACAATACATTTTTTGTGATGATTCATTTTTGCTTGACATCAACAAGCAGTATTTAAACCACAATACCCTTACAGATATCATTACATTTCGTTACAGCGAACATCCGGCCCCTCTGGAAAGTGACATTTATATCAGTGTGGAACGGGTGAGAGAAAACGCAAGCAGTTTATCAGATTCTTTTGAGAGTGAGTTACATCGGGTAATGGTGCATGGTGTATTGCACCTCTTGGGTTTTAAAGATAAATCCGGGAAAGAAAAAGAACTGATGAGGTTGGAAGAGGATTATTGTTTGGGTATAAGGGACTGGATAAATATTTGATACCAGCACTTTTAATCGATCTGGAAAAAGAACATTTAAAAATCGATCTTATAATAAAATAATGGCAGCCTTCCTAACTGATAGTTTTTTTGTAGCGGATCGGCGGTTGGTTCTTTGGGATTGGGTGAGAAACTTAGTGCCAGCACATTTTTTGTGTTGAAAACATTTACCAAGTCAAGCGCAACCTCATGGGTTACTTTTTTGTTGTTCACTTTGTATGAAATCCTGATGTCGAACCTGTTGTAATTTGGGAACTGTAAAGAATTGATCCTGCTTTCGTCCGGGACAATATCATAAACCTGGTTGCTGGCCTGTATGTTCACAGGAGAATATCTTCTTCCACCGGCATAAGTAAATTTAGATCCAAAGCTGATGGTATTCTTTTTCGTTTTACCAATCCCATATTCTACTCCTGCTAAAAAATTGGTTACATAATTTCCGTTAAAGTCTGTGTTATAAGTTTTTCCATTGCTTCCCTGGTATTTGGAATCAAAAAGGGAAGTTGACCAAAGGAAGAAATAATGTTTGCTGAAGAACTTTTCTACGGTCAGTTCAACACCATAATTTTGGCCTGTCCCTTTATTTTCCATCTGATAAATTGGGAAGAAACGGGTGAAAGTTGCGCCTTGGTTCACGAGCGAAACTCCGGATGGCGTATTGTACACCGGAATGTTCCAAAGGTTTTGGTAATAAGTTTCCGCTTTGATCCTGAATTCTTTGCTGACAAGGAAATCATAGCCCAACACAAAATGCTGACTCCTGGAAAAACCTAAGTTATTGTTTGCTTCTTCATGATTGACATTGTAAACTTTCGTCCCATTTTGGATCAAGGTATCTGGTCGTGAAAAATAAATGTAGGTGCTTTGCATCTGACTGTGCAGTCCATAACCAAAACTCACAGTATGTCCCGGCTTCACATCCCAGCGAATTCCTGCCCGAGGTTCTACAGTTGCTGCAGAATTCAAGGTCAGGATTTGACTGTATACACCTGCACTTAAAGTAAGATTGTCCCTCATCCTGAACTTATATTGAAGATAAGGCTGAATAAGTTGATAACCAGTTGTTTGGTTAAGTCTTACTTTAAAAGGCAGATTTTCTATTGCCTTAACTGTGCTGTCTTTTGTTCCCAGGATTTTGACCTGATCGTATAAATTCACCTGGTAATGGGAAATGAAAAATCCGGCCTTGTAACTGTTTCGGGCATTTATTTTAGTATTCGCATAAAAGGCAAGCGTGGTTTTACCCTCGTCCGTTTTAGCTTGTAAAATTTTAGGGTAAGGGTTAATTGGTACACCGTCTTTGCCACGTAAAATAAAATCGTGTTCGGTTTTCATTTCCTGTCCGCTTTCTGCCAGTGTGGTTTTAAAGATGGTCTTCTTGTTTAACTGGTAAACATTTGAAACACCAATCACACCCATTTTGGTAGCGAAATACTGGTCACGGTTTTTCTCTCCGTAAGATTCATTTATCTCTGCTGGATCTTTGAACTGACTGGTTACAATGTTAATAGAACTTGCGCCACCAATTCCCCAGATACTGAATGTACCCGCTTTTTTGGTAGGTAATGTTACTTTAAATCCGGCATCCTGGTATTTCGGCACTGCATTCGTGCCAATGGAGACGTTTAAACCCTGCAAAATCTGGAAGGTTGAATAACGGTAAGTGGCTAAATAGGTGGCCTTTGATGCCCTTTTTATTGGGCCTTCTGAAGTAAGCTCAGTTCCCAAAATCCCGAACTGGAAAGTATGTTCATATTTTTCATCATTCCCATTTCTCATCCTGATGTCGAAAACACCTCCGTTTGCATTTCCATACATAGCAGGGAAAGCACCAGTAAGGAAGTCTGAACTACCTAAATATTTATTGTTTATGATAGAAACCGGCCCACCCATGGAACCACCAACCGCAAAATGGTTTGGGTTGGGGATATCAACTTCTTCCAGCCTCCATAAAAGCGAAGAAGGAGAATTTCCGCGGACTACAATATCATTCCTTGTGTCGTTTGTTCCCTGAACTCCCGCAAAATTGGCTGCCATCCGTGCTGGGTCCTGTCTTGATCCGGGATATCTTTCTGTTTCTTCTACCCTGAAAAGCCTTGTGCTAACAGAACTCATGTCGTTCAATGTACCGGCCTTATCTGTATGGGTTATCACAACTTCATCAGTTTCCTGAAAAGCCTCCTCAAGTTCAATGTTTAATACGACCTCCTTTGCTGAATTAACCGTTACATCCGGAATGGTAATGCTTTTGTAGCCAATAAAGCTGACCACAAAATTTTGTCGGCCTATTGGCACATTCGTTATCTTAAAATAGCCATTGTCGTCCGTTTGAGCCGCGGATTTAAAAGAACTATCTACTGAAAGCCTTACAACC
>JANYCH010000054.1 GCA_025360395.1 Cytophagales bacterium
TAAGACGCTACATCAGTTCCGCTTTCTCCTACCTTTTCTTTCAGGATCTGTAATTGCGCAATTATTTTTTCGTCGTTTAGCCCCTCCAGGTTACCCACTTTATTTTGATTTCGTATTAAGATATAAGTGATTCAATATCAATAAACGATATTTTTACTGACAATAACAATTATATAACAGTATTGGCGGCACAATTGGTTTAGAACAAATTGAAGAAAATGGAAGATAAATCGAACAATTGGACAAAAACAGATTTTTATGACATAGCGGATCTGTTGACTGATGAACAGAAGCTTGTTCAGGCGACCATCAGGGAGTTTGTTAAAAGAGAAATATCACCCATAATAGAAGATTGCTGCCAGAGATCTCATTTTCCTAAGGAAATAGTGAAGAAAATGGGAGAAGTTGGAATATTTGGCCCGACAATCCCGGAAGAATATGGTGGCGGTGGAATGGATTACATTACCTATGGCCTTATTATGCAGGAAATTGAAAGGGGAGATTCAGGAATGAGGTCTACTGCTTCAGTTCAAAGTTCTTTGGTGATGTACCCGATTTTCAAATATGGTTCGGAAGAACAAAAGAAAAAGTTTTTGCCCAGGCTTGCTTCAGGAGATTATCTGGGATGTTTTGGCTTAACAGAACCAGACCACGGCTCCAATCCCGCCGGAATGGTTACACATTTCGAAGATAAAGGAGACCATTATTTACTGAATGGTTCTAAAATGTGGATTTCTAATTCCCCCCTCGCAGATGTTGCAGTGGTTTGGGCGAAAAATGATCAGGGTAGGATTAGAGGCTTGCTGGTTGAAAAAGGCATGGAAGGTTTCACTGCCCCTGAAATACATAATAAATGGTCTTTGAGGGCAAGTATAACTGGAGAACTGGTTTTTCACAATGTGAAAGTGCCCAAAGAAAACCTTTTACCTGGTGCAGATGGACTTTCAGCGCCACTTGCCTGTTTGGATTCTGCCAGATACGGTATATCCTGGGGGGTAATCGGAGCGGCTATAGATTGTTTTGAAAGTGCCAGGTTATATTCCCTCCAAAGGATCCAGTTTGATAAGCCAATTGCTTCATTTCAACTGATTCAAAAAAAGTTATCAGAGATGCTAACAGAAATTACCAAAGCACAATTATTGGCGTGGAGGTTGGGGAATTTAATGAACCAAAAGAAAGCTTCAACTGCGCAAATTTCATTAGCTAAAAGAAACAATGTGGATATGGCATTGAACATTGCCAGGGAAGCAAGACAAATATTTGGTGGAATGGGGATTACAGGAGAATATCCCATTATGCGGCATATGGCTAATTTGGAGTCAGTTATAACTTATGAAGGAACCCATGACATTCATTTATTAATTTTGGGACATGCAATTACGGGAATATCTGCTTTTAAGTAATAGCTCGTACAGGTTTGGAGGTATGAATACTTTCGACCTTAGTATTTAATTTGATGTTAGAATTTGTACAATATTTTATGGATGTCATTGACCCGACAATTGCTAATATTAAAAATCACTTTTTTTGGTTATTAATATAATCTTAACCTTGTCTAAAATGTTAAAGTACTTTACAATTACCCTTGCGCTGGCATTCTCTTGTCAGGCAAAAACACAAAAGAAAATAGAAACCGAGATGATAAATGATCCAAATGTAAAAACAGAGATTGCCACTTTTGGTGCTGGTTGCTTCTGGTGCGTAGAAGCAGTTTTTCTGGAATTAGAAGGAGTTACAAAAGTAGTTTCCGGATACGAGGGCGGTAAGGTTGATAATCCTACTTATAAACAGGTTTGTTCAGGAACAACTGGCCATGCTGAAGTTATCCAAGTCACTTATGATCCTACAAAACTAAAATACGAAGACTTGCTGGAGGCATTCTGGCTTTCTCATGATCCTACCACATTGAACAGGCAGGGAAATGATGAAGGGACACAGTATCGTTCAGTAGTGTTTTATCATACTGAAGAACAAAGGAGACTTGCTGAAAAATATAAAGAAGAATTAAATAAATCAGGTTCATGGGCAAATCCTGTTGTGACAGAGATTTCAAAGGCCACTACGTTTTATCCGGCCGAAGATTACCATCAGGATTATTATAATTTAAATGGAAACCAACCCTATTGTACTTACGTGATAAAACCTAAACTTGAAAAATTTCATAAAGTATTTAAAGGAAAATTGAAAAGTAAATAAATTTCAGGGAGAGGCCAAACAATGGATTTTAACAGAGTTTAAAAATCAGTAGTTTTGTCTTTCCTTTAAATAATTAATGCTTATATACTTATTTTTTGGTCTTTTATTATTTGTAGCAGTCCTTTTTTGTGGATCAGTGCTATCCTCATTTCTGTTAGTTCCTGATTCCGAAAAGAAAGGTAACGATATCCTTTTTAAATTGCTGGTAGGGACCATCTTGGTAGCTACGGTGTACGCTGTTATAAGGACACAGTTTAACAGTGTTTTTATACTCTTTGTTTCAGTTTTTTTTCTTTCCAAAAGGCAAAAATTAAGGCTTTCCTTTGCATTAAATGATTTTAAATATGCCGGGATATTTATTCTTTATTTTTTATTGACTTTTGGATGGCAGTACCTCTATCAAAGTACCAATGCATTTATTTTTAATCACGACCAGATTTATTACTCAATGCTTGCTAACATGCTTTCTACCAACGGCGTAGAAACTGTGTATGTTCATCCTGTTTTAAATCTTGGTTTTTATGGAAATACCCCTTATCATTATCTTGAATTATGGTTGACAGCCTTGTTTAAAACTGTTTCCAATGTCCCTTGTGATTACACTTTGGTATTTGTTGTAATTCCATTTTTTTCAGCCCTATCGTGTTATTCACTTCATGTAAATTTTGGAGAGAAGCTACGTTTGAACATTTATTTAAAAGTTCTATTGTTTTTTGCGATTTTACATTGCTCTCCTTTATCTCATGAGTTATTTCATTGGTTGCCTAAGATTGGCCAGGTCATTCAAAGTCTGACCATAAATCCTTTTATATCTTCTGTTGGTTTTAAATTGCTGGTGTCATTACCTTTCGTTGTTTATATTTATTCATTGAAAGACGAAAAGGATAAAAGGACGCTCATTGTCTTTTCCTTTTTTTTACTCATAATTAATTTTGCAGTTGGGGTTTGTTTTTGGATTTCACTTGGGATCTATATTTTTTACAAGCTTATTTCTGGACATAAAAACAATAAAAGTGAAATTTTATATTTTCTTATTTTCACATGCTTATATGGGGGTTTTTATTTTATAACCGGAAGTAAATTTTATAACAACCTCGATTTTTGGTACGCACTTTCTGGCAATCTTAGTGATTTTAGGGTTAGGATAAATATTTTAGGTGGGGTAGGAATAGCTGTAATTTTTTTAATCTTGTTCTATTTATTTTTAATTAAAATATTTACAAACAGGTTTTTAGTTCCTGAAAAAGATCTTGTAATCTTTATTTCGCTTATCATTGCTACAGGCGCTTTGTTATGGGCATTATTTTATAATATCATAGACGCTATACAATTTTGCAATAATGCCATTTGTATAATCCACATTATATTCTGGTTCACAATTGTGTATTATATCATGCAATCAGCAAATTATGTTTCTGTCCTGTTTTTTGGTTTCTTGTTGGTTTTCATTTTTGTATTACCCTTATTCAAAACCTCCAGGCAAGAAATGACAGATGAATTTGTGAGGAAGGATATATGTAATAGATTAAGCCAAATAGGTTTTTTAGGTTTAGACTCTAATCTTATTAAATCTGATCCCTTTGTTAATAATTCAGAATTGAATTATAACCTTCATCACGCCTATTCAAGGCCTGGATCTTATTATACTTGTTCTCCGGAAATGCTTTTTAAAAAACATTCTAAAATCAGGATAGATAGTAGTAACCAGTTTCAGAGACAAATAGAAGATTTGCTGATGTACTATAAATTAAAGTCGCCCCAAACTAAAAATATGAGTGATGATCAAATCATCATCAGCTTTGCGAAAAAATATAATGTTAACCACATATATTTGAAACCAGGAGAAAAAATACCTGTTGTTTTGAAGCCATATGTTTCTGAGAAAATAAGTATAGGAAAAACGGACAGCTTGTTGTTTTTCAAAGTGCCTGAGTAATATTTGATTCCTTAATGTGGAAACTGATGGGCATCCTCTTCTTTTCTTTTTCCACTTAATTTTTCTTTTCTGTTTTTCTCTGCGATCTTATTGGCGTGTTCCTGGGCTTTGGTATTCTGCTTTGCCACTTTTCCGGCCTTTTTATGGCTTTTTGCACTTCTTTCTTTTATATGGTCTTGATCGTATTCGTTTTGGCTGGAAGCATTGCCTCCAGAAGTCTGGCTATATCCAACATCGCTGATTAACAAGATAAAGGTTAACGAAACTAAAGAAATAATGTATTTCATATTTTAAATCGGTTTGAATCAATATTACAAATTTTACATAATTAAACTATTCATTATTGGCCTCTTTTATTTTATTAAGCAGGTAATTATGTCCAATTATTTCTCCGACAGTCATTACCGCACCCACAGTTACTCCATAAACACCATGCATATGAAGGTTTTGACCGGTTATTAATAAATTGGGAATTTTGGTTTTGGTTGAGATGAATGTCCTTAACGGATCCCGGAAGTCTTTTTTGATCCCGTATAAAGCACCATCATTCGTTCCTATATAATCCCGGTATGTCAAGGGCGTAGCAACATAATAACTTTTAATGCTTTTCCTAAAGCCTGGGAACCTGGTTTCTACAAGGTCTATCAGCTTTTCTGCTTTTTCCTTTTTGAAGTTATTGTAAGATTCTCCGCGGTCATCTTCTCTTGAAACAATGTTAAAAGTAGTGTCCCATTCTTTTAATTCGCTTATATCCATATAAGCCATAATACTGATGGCTTCGCTAAACTTTTCATTTTTAGAGGAAGCAGCAGAAAAAAGAGCAAATGAGAGAGGCCATTCATCTTTTGAATAAGAGGCTGTTGCCCACACATCTTCATTTTTATAGCTGTAAACGTTATAATTAAGATAGGGGAAACTCTCCGGTTTGGGAACAACATAAAGGATAAAAACAGAATTTGTATTCTCCAGATTTACAATCCTGTTTTTATAAGCTTTTCTTAATTTCTCAGTTTCGATCATTTCCATCAGTTTGGCAGGATGGTTACTTGCTATAAAACTCTTAGCAGAAATTTTTTCACCGGAACTGAGAACCGCAAACGCTATATTGGCATCTTCCTTGTCCATTTCTAATTTTGAAACTTCCGCCAGACATTTAATTTTTCCTCCTTTGTTCCTTATCTGTTTAGTTAGCATGCTCGCAATTTGAGAACTGCCATCCATTAATCTGTAAGAGCTTATGATATAGGAATTTACCACAAGTGCATGAACGTATAAAGGGGTTACTCCTGGGTCGCCGGCATATAGTATATTGGTTCCTGCAAGTACATTTTGCAAGCGTACATTTGGAGTCAGTTCTTCAAAATACTTTTTTGCATTGATGTAAAGAACATCCTGTCCAATCATGGCTTCGCTACCACCTTCCTCCAGGTTGTACATCGGGAAGCAATTGCAAATGTGTTGCATCTTTTCGCAATAAGTATCTATTGCAGATGCTTCTTCTGGAAAGTCAGCTTTGAGGATTTCCTTGAATTTGTCGTAACCCATTCCATATCTGTAAGGGATGGGATTGTCCCCAATATAAATATGTTCAAACCCGTCTTCATCAAGCCTTTTGAGCTTCAGTTTGTCTATCAGATTAAAATATTTGAAAAATTTATATAGCGTTTGGCCTTTTTCCAATCCACCGATATAGTGTACACCAGTATCAAACAAAGTTCTGTCCCTGGTAAAAGTCTGAAGATTACCCCCGATCTGGCGGTTTTTTTCCAGGATTATCACTTTATAACCTTCCTCGCTTAAAATATAACCACACATAAGTCCACCAAGACCGCTGCCAATAATTGCTATATCGTATTTTTCAATTTCCATTAATTTGTGCTTAAACAGGGATTGGTAGTTTAGTAATTTTTAAAATGGTGTTGGAGGTATTTTTTGATTTTTCAATGGTTTCAACAGACACTTGGCCTAAGTCCTGAATAAATTTTTGAACCCAATGAAAATCAAAAAACTCCAGTTCGTGTTCATTTGTTTTATTGAAAGACAAGAATTTAGTAGAGAAAAATTCAGTTAAGACTGTGTTTTTATGATCCTGTTTCTGGCTTGCATCACCGTCTCTTAAAAGCATAACGCCACCTGGATTTAATGCCGAATGACAATTTGTAAGTAGGGCTTTTTGCTGCATGGGGTTCAAATAGTGGAGAACATCCGCAAGTATTATACCATCACACTTTTTCATTTCAAAGGTTGAAACGTCGTTTGAATAAAAAGAGACCTCTTTACTTCTGTGTAGAGAGACATTGTCGGCTACTTCAATTTTATCTTTATCATAATCAACGCCAATGATCAACCTTTCCGGAGAAATCCAGTTTAACATATGGGACATAAAGCCATATCCACAGCCTAAATCATAAATTTTTCCTTTTAAAGGTATATGAGAATTGAAAACATTATAGTTTTTTTCAAGCCCAACTTTTATTCTCATATACCATTCCAGAACCGGCCCTTTGTAGATATAGTTTTGAACCAGCCAGGCATGATAAAATTCAGCAGTATTTAATAGCTGATATTCATGTTTTATGAGTTTAGAACAATTTTTAGCAATGTCCTGATAACTATCAGTTGTAGTTTCCTGGAACTTTATCCTTGGCAATATTTTCAGGCTAAGGATTGCTTTCGAAAGTAAGAAGTCACTTTTCTGCATAGCGGCACCAGTTCCATGCAAAACGATGGGTAAAATATCCAACTCCAGTGTTTTCGCCAAAAAGAATGCCCCTTTATGAAATCTCCGGATGCTCCCATCTTCACTTCTCCCGCCTTCAGGAAATATTACAACCGAAAACCCTTCTTCTACTTTTCGCTTTACCAATTCCAGACTGTTTTCTATTCCATCGTCTACCGAATAAAAATCAGCCATTTGTACCATTTTTCCGAAGAAAGGGGAATTCCAAACCCAATTGTTTGTAAAAAATATCAGTTTCGGATAAAGCATAAGAATACTTAGAATGTCAAGAAAAGATTGATGGTTGGCTACAATGATCGCTGGTTTTTTAA
>JANYCH010000062.1 GCA_025360395.1 Cytophagales bacterium
TATTGTTTAATACAATTATAATGGAGAAAATATAGGTTGAAAAATCAGCGGTACATTTAACAGTGATGCTTAATTTAATTGCAGACTATTACCATTACCATTTGTTAATTTTAAAAGTTTAAATTGGAGTTTGTATACTTGCTACCTCCTTCAATAGTTTCATTGTCTTTTTAATCAGTCGAAACTTCATTTCTATATAACACCTCATACCTTGCTTCAATATTTTTGTGAAAACTTTCCGGAAGTCTTGACCATTCAAAGAGTTCTACAATAATTGGGATGTTGCTATGCTTGATTTTGTCTTTTAAAACCATAAAAATATCGAAAGGTATCTCCTTTCCATTTTTGCTTCGCAATACCAGGTCAAGATCGCTGCCATCATGTGCCGTTCCGTTTACCCGGCTTCCATAGGCCCAAACTTCAAAAGGTATATCGATTTGGGAAAAAATAGAAATCAAGGACTCTCTGTCCTTATTCCTCAGCAACATTGTTGTTCATTTTGATTATCTCTGCAAGGTTATAAGCATCAATTATAAATTGAGGCAATAGAATTAGAGTATCTTCTGCAAAATTTACTCCATAATCATGTGCTGTAGAATTTCGAAGGTCTCTGTAAACCAACCATCTTTCACATGTATCAGAATCAAGAATGTTTCGTAGAACAGCTTATCTGAACACATCCTTAAAATATAACTGGTCTATAGCCTTATCTGAATGCGAATAGGGCTTCAATATTTTGCGTAATAATTTGCCACCTTGTTCCGGGATTATTTCAAATTCCTTGATGGAAGCTGAGCGAAACATTTCGTAATCAATGCCTTCAGGATCAGAATCTATCAGTAAAGAATGGGCCTTTTCCAAAGTCCGTACACACCTTTCGAAATATGCAGTATCTATTATCATATATTGATAGTTCTATCTGCTTTCTTAGAGATAATTGTGAATTTACTTTCTAATCGTCTCTTTCACAGTGCCAATTACAACTCGCACAAACTTTGCCAATTCCTGGCTGCCTGGTTTTATTACAATATTGGCAGGGACTTGCCTGGCATACCACTTAACTGTCCAGGAATGTGTTTCGCCTGCGGGGATTATTTTATAAGGACCAAGTGGTTCTACCTCGGTATATGTAAGGTTTGGATTTGTGTATATTTCTATCTCGTCCTCTCCAGGTGATTTCTGTTCAGCAGGTGTATCTTCAAATCTGAAAACAATAAGATTCCTGTCTTTATTGACATGCGCTATCCAGCCTTCCGTACCATCGCTAAACAATTTTGGAACTGCTGACGGGTCTTTAGAAATATAGGCTGAATCATAAACAAACCAGGATATATCGTTAATATTCTTCATAAGAGGTAGTAATTTCCCTTTTGCAACAGTCAAACCTTTAGGAAAAAAAGTAAGCCCGCCAGATGGGATCCTGGCAATTTGCCATGGACCAAGAGTATCTGCCACTTTCCCAGTATTTACTATTTTATAAGTAACAGATACATATTGGTCTGCCTCGTTCATTCTGAAAATCTTTTCGAATCTGCAATGTAAACCTTGCTTTTTGTCCATGCTTTTGATTGTCAATTCTCCACTCTTTACCGAAGAAGAGTAAGGAGAACTGTCTAGTGTATCATGTGGAGGCCATCCCCAAACTGATTGAGGTGCAGGCCAAAACGTGGAGCCCCAGTTATTATTTTTACCGCTTGTATCAGTATAAAGGAGCTCTTTGTTCTTTATTTTAAAAGAACTGATCCTGCCACCGGTTTTTGGGTCCACTTCAAAGTAAGTACCCTTAAAATTGAAACTATAACGGCCATTATGGGGAACAGGAACTGTTTGGGAAAAACCAGAAGTGCTTGATATAAGTTGTAAAACTAAAACTCCAATGAAAATCTTATTCATGTTATAAAATTCGAAAGGTGACAAATATAATGTTTATCTGAAAATATGTAATTATTCTACAGCGATATCCACAGTTTCAAGAATGGTAAAAAAATCGACTAGCCTACCGCTGTATTTTCCATAAAGCATGTTTCTGAAATCCTGTAAATGATTTGATTCGAATTCTTTCATTTTTCCGATCCCTTCTAAAGTAAATTGCAAAGAGTAGGTGATGCCATTTCCCTGAAGTTCCTCATTCAATAATTTTAAAAATCTTTTTTCCTCAAAAAAACCTGTAAGCCAAAGACTTGGGATGAAAGTTTGACGCATCCATTCGAGCCATTCTTCCTCAATTTCATTGTCAATATTTACAGTAAGGCTGAATAAGATCATAGGAGTAAAGTATTAACCACGAAGGTAAGATTATACGGGTTGAAAAAACAATTTCCACTTTCAAGGTCTTTTAACAATATTACAAGAGAATGGATTTTATTTTTGAGATACTAATTTGCTTTTCAATTGGATTTGCAGGGTTACGATTGCTTGTCACCATATACAATCTTTTCACGTATCCGGTTTTGGAAAGCCGGGTACGTGAAAATTCGTCACCCCTAAGTTTCGATTTGCCATTTCTGAGCATACTAATCCCTGCCAGAAATGAGGAACAATACATCTCCAACGTTATACAAAGCTTACAAAAACAGTCATATAAAAATTATGAATTGATAATTCTTGATGATAATTCAACAGATGAAACAGCAAACATTATATCTGAATATTCTAAATTCAACACAAAGATTAAACTAGTAGAAGGTAAACCTTTACCTGAAGGCTGGCTGGGAAAGAACTGGGCATGCCATCAGCTTTCTCAAATTGCTGATGGAGAGTTTATGTTGTTTTTGGATGCTGATGTAACTATTGAAGGGAATGCTATTTACAAGGCACTAACCCTAGTTTCCCAGGAGAGACTTACCCTACTTTCTTTATTTCCTGAACAAAAAATTATTTCCCTAGGGGAAAAATTAACAGTTCCGATAATGCATTATTTGTTATTGTCACTGTTGCCATTAGATTTCGTTTTTTATTTCCAAGCGCCCTCCCTTTCAGCGGCTAATGGTCAGTTTATGTTTTTTAATTCTGAACATTATCGTAAAGAGCGTTTCCATGAAAGGTGCAAGGCAGAAATCGTTGAAGACATAAAAATTATGCAAATCCTAAAAGCTGAGGGTTTAAAAGGAAGAACTTTGCTTGGTAACAAATTGGCGTATTGCAGGATGTACCATACTTATATTGAGGGAGTAAATGGTTTCAGTAAAAATCTCCTTTCTGGCTTTGGAAGCAGTAAAATAGGTTTAAGCATTTTTATGCTAATAGTCGTTTTTATTCCTGCATATTCGATTTTTAAAGCACCAGATTTGGCCTTCATATACTTTTGCATTGCTTTACTAATAAGGATTTGTATTAGTATAGTTTCAAGGCAGTCAGTTATAGAAAACATAATTTTTCACCATGCACATATAATGACTTTCGTCATTCTATCCTTTAAATCAATAAAGAATTCATACACTAAATCGCTCGAATGGAAGGGAAGAAAACTTGGGTAGCGGCCATTATTATTGTGGTGACATACTTAGTCGGGATCCTGGGATTTGCTTTTAATGCGACTAAGGGGCTTTTTGAATTTTTAGTTCCCTATCATTTATTGATGGTTTTTATCATTTTACTAATTGTTCACAAAAAATGGGATGTTAGATTCGCACTTTTTTTAGTCCTGACTTTCATTATTTCCTTTTCTGCAGAATATGTTGGCGTGCAAACAGGGATGCTTTTTGGGGACTATTATTACAGTAACGTATTGGGAATAAAATATGGTGGAGTACCGCTGTTAATTGGTATAAATTGGATAATGCTGGTATATATAACCACTTCTCTTTCGGGGTTCTTGGTTCGGAATATTTTTCTGTCATCCATTTTAGGTGCAGGAATTATGGCACTATTAGATGTTGTTATGGAGCCAGGAGCAGTAAAACTGCGATTTTGGACCTGGACATTAAATTTTATTCCGGTTTACAATTATATATGTTGGTTTGGACTGTCTTTTATCCTTATTCTGAGTGGAAAAATTCTTAGGATAAATGCAAATATGTATATCTCTTTGATTATTTTAATTTCACAACTAATGTTTTTTTTAACAATGTATCTGCATTAATGTGTAATTTTATGGTTTACGATTAAAAACAATATCCTAATTTATATTGTTGTACTTAATCAAAAGCTTCACTGACTTGTCGCCTTTAATAACTGAAAGAATTTTTGAGCAACTATTCTATAAAAGATCTTGAAACGCTTTCCGGTATCAAAGCGCATACATTGCGCATTTGGGAGCAGAGATACAATATTATTTCGCCTAAAAGGACCGATACTAATATTAGGTTCTACGATGATGACGATTTAAAACGAATTCTGAATATTTCTCTTTTAAACCAAAATGGGTTTAAAATATCGAAAATAGCAGGAATGTCGACCAAAGAAATCAATGACCAGGTTTTTTCTATCTCATCTGATGCTTTAAAATATCCGGAGCAAGTACAGGCGCTGGTACTAAGTATGATAGATATTGATGAGGAACGTTTTGACAAAATCGTCACAAAGTGCGTTATGCAATTTGGTCTTGAAACCACCATGATCCATATTATTTATCCATTTCTAAATAAAGTGGGTGTTCTATGGCAAATTGGAACTATCAATCCCTACCAGGAACATTTTATATCCAGCTTGATCAGACAAAAAATTATAGTGGCGATCGATACTATTGATCATGACTTTAAATCCAATTCTAAAAGATTTTTATTGTATTTGCCTGAAACTGAACTTCATGAAATCGGATTGTTGTTTGCCACTTATATACTAAAATCCAGGGGATTCAGGGTGTTTTATTTTGGTCAAACACTTCCTTATCCTGAATTTCAGGAGGCATGCGAATATTGTAAACCTGACTACACTTTTACAGTTATTACCTCACTTGGTGTTCAGGAGGCTAAAAATCTTATCGAAAAGAAAGCAAATGAATATCCTGGTATTTTACACTTTGTAGCCGGATATCAGTTACCGGAGAGTGAAATTCATCACAAGAATGTTTTTCTAGCTGAAACAGTATCGGATTTTATCGAATATCTGGAAGAGAACAAGGTTGCGATATCCCATTCGTAACTATTACTTTATAATTACTTAACAAAAGCAAAATGCTGTGTTCGTGAAAGCTAACTAATTGTTAGTCATTTTTGTGTTAAATTTTTCTATATGAAGTTTGTTTTTATTGTTCAAGGAGAAGGAAGAGGACACATGACACAAGCAATTGCCTTAAGGAACATGTTATCCAAACATGGTCATACTGTTTGTGCTGCATTGATAGGTAAAAGTGAACGAAGGGAAATTCCTGCATTTTTTATACAAAAGATACAAGTACCGGTTATCGGTTTTCAAAGTCCGAATTTTGTTCTAGATCCTCAAAACAAAGGTTTGAAACTTGCAGATACACTCATTTCTAATATTCTAAACTATCAAAAATACCTGCGTAATCTTCAAGATATTGACAAGGTTGTAGCAGAACATAAACCAGATGTTGTGATAAATTTTTATGATTTGCTCGCGGGTATGTATTCCTTTTTTTACAAAAGAAAAAGAAATTTCAAATACGTGTGTGTTGGCCACCAGTTTCTTCTTGAACATCCTGACTTCCCGTTTCCATCGGGACATATGATGGAAAGATTTCTATTGAATATTAATACCAGTATTTCCTCAGCTAAAGCAGATTTGAAATTAGCTCTTTCTTTCATTGGTATGCAGGACCTGCTCCACAAGAAATTATTTGTTGTACCGCCATTATTAAGGCAAGAAGTGATTGACATTAAAACGAAAAAGGAAGATTTTATTTTGGGATATGTAGTAAATGATGGTTATGGTGAAGAAATCATAGATTGGCATTTAAAGAATATGCATATTTCAATGGTATGTTTTTGGGACCGAAAAGGTGCTGAGCTGGAATACCGTCCGCATGATAATATTGTATTTCATAAATTAGATGATGTAAAGTTCCTTGACCATATGAGCAAATGTTCTGGGTTTGTAAGCTCTGCAGGCTTTGAATCTATTTGTGAAGCCATGTATATGGGCAAACCTGTAATGATGGTACCAACAGCAAATCATTATGAGCAACTTTGTAATTCAATTGATGCTGTAAAAGCCGGTGCCGGCATCAGAAGTGACAGGTTTGAAATGTCGTTGTTGGTTAACTATCTTCTGAAACACCAAAGCAAGGAAACAGAATTTCAGGAATGGGCCAATGAGGCTGAAAATAAATTCCTCAAATTGCTCACAACTTGGTAAGCCCATTCAATAAATTACAATTTGTTGAATTCTTGAACTAAGATATTCTTACCTTTGCACCCGATTTTAATAATGGGTTTTAAGGTTCTTCTGAAGCTTCCTGGTTACGTTAAAATCTTGAATTAAACGTTTTATTCCATGGAACTTATCAGAATCCCTCTTCACGATAAACATGTTGCTTTAGGTGCCAAAATGGTTGGTTTTGGTGGTTTTGAAATGCCTGTAAGATATTCTTCTGATTTGGAAGAACATATGTGTGTGAGAAACAACCTTGGGATTTTTGATGTTTCACACATGGGTGAATTTCAAATTACAGGACCAGGTGCGCTGGAATTGATTCAACACGTTACAACAAACGATGCCTCTGTTCTGCAATCCGGAAAAATTCAATATTCATGTTTGCCAAATGATAAAGGTGGAATAGTTGATGATTTATTGGTTTATAAATTCAGTGATGAAAAATATATGCTGGTAGTAAATGCCAGTAATATTCAGAAAGATTGGAGCTGGATTAAATCAAATAACAAATTCAATGCCCATTTGGAAGATTGTTCCGGGCAAACTTGTCTTTTCGCTGTACAAGGTCCATTAGCCGGACAGGCGCTTCAATCTTTAACTTCAGTAAAGTTGTCAGAAATGCCCTATTACAGTTTTGCAGTAGGTTTGTTTGCAGGTTTTCCAAATGTAATTATCTCTGCTACAGGCTATACAGGTGCAGGTGGTTTTGAAATATATGTTTCCAATGAATATGCCGCTCAGGTATTTGATGCAATAATGAATGCAGGAAAAGAATTTGGCATCAAGCCAATCGGCCTTGGAGCAAGAGATACATTGAGACTGGAAATGGGATATTGTCTTTATGGAAATGATATAGATGATACTACTTCACCACTTGAAGGCGGATTAGGTTGGATTACTAAATTTTCTAAAAATTTCATCAATAGCGATGAGATTAAAAAACAAAAGGAAACGGGTGTTTCCAAAAAGCTGGTTGGGTTTCAGTTACAGGAAAGGGGGATTCCAAGAGCCCACTACCCAATACAAGATGCACTAGGGAATAAAATTGGGGAAGTTACTTCAGGTTCCATTTCTCCGGTTCTGAATAAGGGCATTGGAATGGGGTATGTTCCTACGGCTTTATCTAAGCCCGGCAGTGAAATTTATATTAACATAAGAGATAAGGCACTTAAGGCAACAGTTGTCAAAACCCCATTCGTTACAACAGGAGTCTAATTAGATTAAAAATAAATGAAAACAATAGACGTTTGCATAAGCCCGGACCTTCTTCATTTATATAAACTTGAGGGAAAAATAGTGGTGGTAGTTGATATTTTAAGGGCTACTTCCTGTATGACAACTGCCTTTGCAAATGGTGTTTCAAGTATCATTCCCGTAGCAACCTTAGATGAATGTTTAGAATATAAAAACAAAGGGTTTTTAGCAGCGGCAGAAAGAGAAGGCAAAACTGCTGAAGGCTTTGATCTTGGAAACTCTCCGTTCTCTTACATGGATGCCTCTTTCAAAGGAAAAACCATTGTTGTCACTACTACAAATGGAACTTTGGCAATAACTAAATCCAGAGCTGCTACCTTGGTCATGGTAGGTTCTTTTTTAAATAAAACAGCTATTATTAAATACCTGGCAATGCAGGAGCGCAACGTCCTGGTTTTATGTTCTGGCTGGAGAGGAAGTTTCAATATGGAGGATACACTTTTTGCAGGATCTTTAGTATCAGGATTAGAAGGTGTTCACCGTCATGAAAGTGATTCTGCTTTGATGGCGAAGAGAATTTATGAGTCCTCAAGGTATAATATGATGCAATACCTTGAAGATTCCACCCACTTTAAAAGGTTGGCCAGGTTAAATAATTATAAAGATATAGAGTTCTGCCTGACAGAGGATCTTTATGATATCCTTATCGCAGAAAAGGATGGAGCTTTGGTTAAATTGTAATAGAATTTCATTTAGTTTTATTATTGAGGATAATTTTTAAAATAGGAAACAAAAAAAACTAAATGATGGCGATGCCTGCGGCCCGGGCTCTCTGTTACAATCTTTTTGCAGTAATAGTTTGAATAATTGATTTGTAAACAAGCAAAAAGGATTTTGACGACGATCCCTATCGCATTTGGTGGCAAGTTAAGGGCTACTTGCAGTCTTCCTACTCCAGGATAGGTCATCCTCCGGCCTTTGAAGAAAGGTCGTTAGGAATTTCTTTTAGCGGGAAGGGAAAGAAAGACTGCCAGTCCGATAGCCTGGCCTTTCTGGTTCTTTTGAAACCGCCAGTTCGCAGGATTTCGAGGAAGGGAAAAGAAATTTAGCCCTTTATTCAACAGCCTTGATTTTTTGTTACTTTTTCATCAAGGAAAAAGTAATATGCAGAAATGTTCTGAACCTGATGTTTGCTTCTTCAAATGAATTATGAATACAATTTCTGACAATTCTCACAATAAAATGACCGTCGATTGGTTTTACCCAATTTCTCTTTTTTTAAAGGCAAATCACATCGCTGGCAGATTTTTTTAGTGTGCGCCAACCAATGTTTCTTTAAAACATATGCTTTCTTCCATACCAGGAAATCAAAACTATATTGTCTCGCTTCGCTGATCATGGCATCTATTTGAATTTCTGGAATTGCACCAATTTTGCTTTCAGGGTGAACATGAATTCTATACAAAACTTCATTTTTAATAATATTACCAGAACCTGCAAATATTTCCTGGTTCAATAGGGCATCACAAGCCAGCATCTCAGGATTTAACTTGAGTTTTTGTTTAGCGTTTACAGGATCCCAGGTGTCACTCATCACATCTGCTGACCAGTCATAGATTTCATCTAGATCACCTTCAATAACCTGAATACCACAGGTGTATAAATTTAGTTCCCCGTTTTCAAAGATCATTCCTAACCTGGTTTGTGATTCTTTTCTTTCATTGATCCTGTAAGTACCAAAGAGCAGAAAGTGTATTCGAATAGTAAAGTCTTCAAAAACGATTAAAAAATGTTTTCCCCAGCTTTTAAACTCCAGGATGTTTTTATGTAACAACCTTTCCTTGTCTATTTTAGTATTACCATTAACTTCCAGTACCTTTTTGCCGGTAAATTGCTGAACAAGTTCTTTCAGGATTACAATGGAAGGTCCTTCTGGCATAATTGATTTGTTTCAATAAGAAAACTTAAAAAACCGAACCAATAATGGCGGGAATATTTCCTGATAAGCTGAACTGGAACCTAAACCTTGAATTTGGTTTGATTTTCCGTGCTTTCAAATACCGGAATTTCAGGTTGTATTTTACCGGACAAGGTATTTCCCAGATAGGAAGCTGGGCGCAATCGACAGCATTAAGTTGGTTGGTTTACAGGCTTACAGGTTCTACTATTTACTTAGGTCTTATTGGATTCTCAAACCAGATACCGACATTTATTATTGGGCCTTTTGCAGGAGTTATCATAGACCGTCTTCCCAGGTACAAAGTTCTTTTATTCACGCAATTGTTGGGAATGTTACAGGCAATTATACTTGCTTACCTGGTCTTTTCTGGAAATGCAAACATTCATTATTTATTTATTCTGGCAGTTTTTCAGGGAATTATTACAGCATTTGACATGCCTGCCAGACAAACATTTGTGGTAGAATTGGTTGAGAAGAAAGATGAAAAAGGTAATGCGATCGCCTTAAATTCCATGATGTTTAACCTAGCCAGAATTCTGGGTCCTTCTGCTGCCGGCTTTATCATTGCAGGTTTTGGTGAAGGGGTTTGTTTTCTTTTGAATGGTTTATCTTTTCTTGCAGTCATTGCTACTTTGATGTTAATGAAATTCAAAACATCTGAGATAATTCAGGAACAATCAGGTTTTTGGGCAAGGTTAAAAGATGGAATTCGCTTTGCCAGTAATTTTGCACCAGTGCGAACAATTTTGATCCTGGTAGCCTTCAATAGCTTTGCCTGTTTTTCTTATTCCATTTTATTGTCAGCATTTGTAAAAGAAGTTTTGAAAGGGGAAGCCCATACTTTAGGATTGCTGATGGGATGTACTGGTGTTGGGGCATTATTTGGTGGGACGGTATTGGGAATGAGACAGGGAATTAAAGGGATGGGCATGTTTATGTTTTACTGCGCATTAATTTTTGGTGTAGGGCTGATTGGCTTGAGTTTTTCTGAAAACGTTTACACCGCCATCATTTTTCTTCTGATGACAGGATTTGGGATGATTGGGCAGATGGCTTCTTGTAATACCATCCTTCAAACGCTTTCTGGCAATGTGATGAGAGGTAGGGTAATGAGTTTATATACAACAGCTTATATTGGGATGATGCCCTTTGGAAGCATTGCTTCGGGTGCAATAGCCCATCAAATTGGTGTTGCTCATACTTATCTGGTTTCTGGATTGTTAAGCATCTTATGCGCCATCATTTTTGTTCAATTTCTACCGATTTTAAGAAAACAGGCGACTGAGAGGGTAAAGGATTTAGAATTATCGTAATTTGAATTGATTTAATTCTTTAAACTGCTGTGAAAATATACTTTTTACTCTTTTTCATTTTTATATCCTCCTTTGTATTAGGACAGAATAAAAATCTTTTCAGGATAATTGAAAACGGAAAGTTTGGATTTATAGACAATAAGGGAAAAGTTGTCATTGAACCTCAATTCCTGTTTGCAGGCGACTTTTTTGGAAATTTAGCTACGGCCAAAACGGGTAGTGGCTATGGTTACATTGGCAGAAATGGAAAATTTGTAATAGATCCTGATTATGATTATGCTGATGATTTTTATGACACCATTTCTATGGTCGTGTTGAATTCAAAAAAATACCTGATCAATAAAAGAGGTTTGTTGAAAAATTACTCAGAATCAGCGTATTTAAAACATAAACAAAACTATGTTAATACGTTTGCTTCTTGTGATAATTCAAATCCTATCACTTTAGAGAATAATATTAAGAAGAGAAATAGAGAGTTTTATGGATATCAAATCATTAATTCAGGCAGAGGTGATACTATTTACACCTATTTCGATAAAGTAGATCAGAGCTATCCATTATATGACTGTGCTTCAATTGTCGTATTTAGGAAAGATTTAATGCTCGTAGTAAAAAATGGGAAACTTTCATACACTGATACCTCAGGCAAAATTGTTTGGCAAGCTCAAAATAATGAAGCTTTCAAAGAGAAACTTAACCTGAACTTTAGAGTTGCACAAGAAGGTAATTGTACACGGTTACCAAAGAAAAGTAATAAAATCAGCAAAGCTGAGCTGTTTGATACAATTCCTTTAGGGATTAAAGCTTTTCCCCAGGAAAATGTTTTAAATAAAAATGGAGTTGTTTGTATGAAAGTCAAATTGTTCAATAATTCTTTATATCCAATTGACTCGATTTACTTGTATGATACCGATGTGTTTTTTAAACTTGAAATAAAAAGCAATGATGGAAAATGGATTTCATTTGAGTCAGGATGTGGGGTTTGTTTAAGTATAAGAGAATCTAGTACTCCAGATACATTAATAAAAATGCCACCTGGTTATTTTTGGACTTTTTTATTGCCCGTATATGATGGAACACACAAAGCAACATTCAGGTATCAAATGCGATGGTCGCTTAGCAGTCTTTATTCTAATGAATTTGAAGGGAGATATAATCCATCGCAAATGATAAATAAAGGAGTTCGGTATGCAGGAAATGAAATTGAAAAATTTTTGGGGCCAACCAAGATATCACATGAATATATTGCTAAAAAGTGCGACCCATTTTTTATTTGCGGCTTTGGTTTAGGATGGGGGAATTGCTTTGAGGACGATTAAGTTTACATTCCACCTTTTTACTTCTTTAATTGCCATTACTAATTTTCGTAAATTGCCCATTATTTTTTAAAACCCATTACCTAAAAGCCATTCGCCAAACCCCAACCAATGCAGTTAAGCAAACTTGAGATAAAAGGTTTCAAAAGCTTTGGAGATAAAGTGACCATTCACTTCGATCAGGGCATTACTGGTATTGTGGGGCCGAATGGTTGCGGAAAATCCAATGTGGTGGATGCCATCCGCTGGGTTTTGGGAGAACAGAAAACACGGAACCTGCGCTCTGACAAAATGGAGAGCGTTATTTTCAACGGAACCCGCGATCGCAAGCAATTGCAGATGGCAGAAGTTTCCATCACTTTTAAAAACACCCGGAACCTTCTTCCTACTGAATATTCTGAAGTAACCGTCACCCGCCGTTATTACCGTACTGGCGATAGCGAATATCTTTTGAACGGGGTCAACTGTCGTTTGAAAGACATCAATGACCTGTTTATGGACACCGGAATTGGTCCTGACAGCTACGCCATCATTGAATTGAGGATGGTAGACGATATCCTGAACGATAAAAACGATTCAAGAAGGCAGCTTTTTGAAGAGGCCGCTGGAATTTCCAAATTCAAGATCAGGAAAAAGCAGACCCTCAAAAAACTGGAAGATACCGACGGGGACCTTTCCAGGGTGGAAGACCTGCTTTTTGAAATAGAGAAGAATTTAAAGGCACTCGAAAAGCAAGCCAAACAGGCTGAGAAGTATTTCATCATCAAAGAGGAATATAAAAAACTCAGCATCCTGCTGGCGCAACTGATCATGAAAAGGCACAAGCTTGGTTTTGAACACCTGGTAAAGGCCATTGAAGAAGAGTCTGACAAACGGACCTCTGTGGTCAGCCAGGTGGCTGAAAAGCAGTCGTTGTATGAAAAGCACAAACTGGAAATTGTCACCAAGGAAAAACTACTTTCATCAAGGCAAAAGACCCTGAATGAGCATTTTGGAAATATCCGTCAGTACGAGAGCGAGAAAAAGATAAAGAACGAAAGGCTTCGCTTCCTGACAGAGAAAAACAACAACCTGACAAACCAGTTAGATACTGACAAGAAAAGCAACGACCGGGCTGAATTCAGCATAAAAAGTTTAAACGAAGAAAAAGGCAGCCTGGAGAAGCAGCTTTTAGAACAGGAAACAAAGGTCGGACAGCTCCGTGCCGATTATGAAGAGCAAAAACGTTCCTCTTCCACCTTGCAGGAACAGGTGAGCAGCATCACCGCCCAGTTAAAATCAAAAGAAACAGCCAATTATCAACTGGTCAAGAGCCTTGAAATAAATCAGGTGCAGCTTTCCAGCATGAAAATGCAACTAGAACAAACCGCCACTGAAAGCTCTGATCAGAATGCCAGCATCCGGAACTTCAGTGACAAGCTCAAAGAGCTGACCGAAGAACTGGAGTTTAAAAAATCTGATCTTGTAGCACTGCAGAAAAAGGAATCTGACCAGGCCCAGGAATTGCTTCTTACCAACAAGCAAATAGATGAGATAAGGGAGAATTTAAACAAGAACACCAGGAAGCTGGACGCCTCTCAGCATGAATACAACCTTACCAAAAGCATGGTTGAAAACCTGGAAGGGTTTCCTGACGCTGTAAAATTTCTTCGTAAAAATGCTGACTGGGCAAAACATACCCCTCTGCTTTCGGATATATTAACATGTGACGAAAAGTACAGGGTGGCAGTAGAAAATTTCCTGGATCCCTACATGAATTATTATGTAGTGGAGAACGAGGATCAAGCATACCAGGCGGTGCTTATGTTGAG
>JANYCH010000094.1 GCA_025360395.1 Cytophagales bacterium
TATCGATAAAAGAAAGTCAGGATTAATGTCCGTATATGGCTACCGTCAATATCAGCATCGGTCATGATGATGATTTTATGATAGCGAAGTTTTTCAATATTTAAAGCTCTGTCATCATCGTCCCTTCCAAAACGAACGCCAAGGGCCGTAATCATGTTGCGGATCTCTTCGTTTTCGTAAATTTTATGCTCCTGTGCTTTTTCTACATTTAAGATTTTACCTCTTAAAGGAAGAATTGCCTGAAACTGACGGCTTCTCCCTTGTTTGGCAGAACCTCCTGCGGAATCTCCTTCAACAAGGTATATTTCACAAAGTTTAGGATCACTTTCAGAACAGTCAGCTAGTTTTCCTGGTAAGCCAGAACCCGACAGTACGCTTTTACGCTGAACCATTTCACGGGCTTTTTTAGCCGCCTGACGTGCCTGTGCAGCAAGAATTACTTTTCCAACTATAAGTTTGGCTTCTCTTGGATTTTCTTCCAGGTATAATTGAAGCATTTCGCCTACAGCTATATCCACCGCTCCCATTACATCGTTGTTACCCAACTTTGTTTTGGTTTGCCCTTCAAATTGTGGTTCCTGTACTTTAACAGAAATAACAGCCGTTAATCCTTCACGGAAGTCATCACCTGTAATTTCTACTTTGGCTTTTTCTAAAAGGCCTGATTTGTCTGCGTAAGTTTTTAAAGTTCTTGTTAAAGCCCTCCTGAAACCAGCAACGTGTGTACCACCTTCATGGGTATTGATGTTGTTTACATAAGAAACCACATTTTCCTGATAAGAGGTATTGTAGCTGATGGCTACTTCAACTGGGATGGGTGGTTTATCGTGCTCAATGTATAGTGGTGTTGGGATCAATACCTCTTTAGTATCGTCTAAATAACTTACAAATTCCCTTAAGCCTCCTGTAGAAAAGAACTCTTCATATCTTGGGATATCATTTTTGTCTTTTTCACGAAGGTCTTTCAATGTCAATTTAATCCCCTTATTTAAAAACGAAAGCTCGCGCAAACGTGCTGCAACAGTATCGTATTTATAAACGCTTTCAGTAAAAATTGTATCATCCGGAAGGAAGGTAATGGTTGTACCTAACTTGTCAGAGTCACCAACAATTTTCACTGGATAGAGAGGAGCTCCCTTAGAATATTCCTGTTCCCATATTTTGCCTTCGCGATATACATTTACTTTTAAAGCAGATGAAAGTGCATTCACACAGGATACACCTACACCATGCAAACCTCCTGAAACTTTGTAAGAATCTTTATCAAATTTACCTCCTGCATGTAGAACGGTCAATACAACCTCCAATGCCGAACGACCTTCTTTCTGATGCATGTCGGTTGGGATTCCCCTACCGTTATCTTCTACTGTAACTGAATTATTTTCATTTATTGTGACATGAATGGTATCGCAATGCCCACCCATGGCCTCATCTATTGAGTTATCTACAACTTCCCAAACAAGGTGGTGTAAACCTTTAACACCAATATCGCCAATATACATGGCGGGCCTTTTTCTTACTGCTTCAAGGCCTTCTAAAACCTGGATACTATCTGCTGAGTAACTTTTTACCTGATCTGTAATATCGCTCATTAAAATCAATTTATATCAGGTAAAAGTACTCATTTTTGATGGGATTAACAAGCTTTGGTATTATCGGGTAATTACTGTTCACTGAGATTTGATACAATCATGATTGGTGAAATTTGAAGCACAGCCTGATGCTGACTTTCATGTTTGTTTATTTTGAAAAATCCCGGTCTTAACGCCAATTATTTAAGATATTGTGTCATAATTAGCCAGTCGGCTTTAAGGAACAATTAGGCTAATTAATGAAAGATTTTATGGACGAATCTAAAATAAACTTGAATGAAAAAAGGTTAAAATTTATTCTTGAACAGTTTACAAGGTTGCTACAGATAATGGAGGACTTAAGAGAAAAATGTCCCTGGGATAAAAAGCAAACAATTGAAACCCTTCGCACATTAACCATAGAGGAAACATACGAGCTTGCAGACGCTATTTCTAAAAGAGACATGCAGGAATTGAAAAAGGAAGTTGGAGATGTGTTACTTCACCTGGTTTTTTATTCTAAAATAGCTTCTGAAACCAACGATTTTGATATAGGAGATGTAATAGATTCGCTTTGCAATAAACTGATTGTTCGCCATCCTCATATTTATGGAGATGTGAAGGCTGAAACCGAAGCAGATGTAAAAAGAAACTGGGAACAAATAAAGCTGAAGGAAGGGACAAAATCTGTATTGGCAGGCGTGCCCGAAGCTTTGCCGGCAATGGTAAAGGCCATCCGGATCCAGGAGAAGGCACGGGCAGTGGGGTTTGACTGGGATAAAAAGGAGCAGGTTTGGGAGAAGGTCCAGGAAGAGATGCAGGAATTTCTGGAAGAAACAGATCCGCAAAGGGCAGAGGCAGAATTTGGCGATCTTATATTTTCCCTGGTTAATTATGCCCGGTTCGTCGGCATCAATCCTGAAAATGCCTTGGAACAAACCAACAAAAAATTTATCCACAGGTTTAATTACCTGGAAAGTCAGTCAGTAAAGGATGGGAAAATATTAAGCGAAATGACCCTGGAACAAATGGATAAATACTGGAATGAAGCTAAAAAAATTAAAATTGACTAATATTGAAATCATAACCTCATTTTAAAAATTCCAGGCAAAACACCCTCATGAATAAATACGCTGTTCTTATTTTATCTGCACTAGTGCTTTTTTCGTGCAAATCTTCAAAGCAAACAAAAAATCCGATCTTAGGAATTACAACCACTCCTAAAAAGACCACATCTCCGTATTCTCCAAGCAGGACTTTAAAAAACGATCTGGTTCATACTAAACTGGAGGTATCGTTCGATTGGGAAAAACAGTATCTGTATGGTGTGGCAACCCTTACATTAAAACCTTGGTTTTATCCTCAGGATAAGGTAGAACTTGATGCCAAAGGTTTTGATATTGAATATGTTAAGCTCCTTCCGGAAAATAAGTCACTTGTTTATAATTACGATAAAAAAAAGCTTTTAGTAGAACTTGATAAAACGTACCAGAAAGATCAGCCTTATACAATTGTGATTAAGTATACAGCTAAACCCAACGAATTACCAAAAGGTGGTAATGCAGCAATCAATTCAGATAAGGGGTTGTTTTTTATTAATGCTGATGGTAAAGACCCGCTCAAACCAAAACAAATCTGGACCCAGGGTGAAATAGAATCAAGTTCTTGCTGGTTCCCCACTATGGATACGCCTAATGAAAAAATGACGCAGGAAATATCCATGACGGTTGACAATAAATACAAAACACTCTCGAACGGGGCACTTGTTAAAAGCGCAGTAAATAAAGATGGCTCCAGAACGGATTTATGGAAACATGATAAGCCACATGCACCTTACCTGGTTATGATGGCTGTAGGTGACTTTGCCCAAGTAAAAGATGAAATGCCAAAAAGCAAAAGCTTTGACTGGAAAAACATGGAGGTAAATTATTATGTGGAACCAAAGTACGGTCCTCATGCAAAAGCCGTTTTTGGCAGAACCCCCGAAATGATTGAGTTTTTCTCGAATCTCCTCAATTACCAATATCCATGGAACAAATATTCACAAATTGTAGTGCGGGACTATGTGTCAGGAGCAATGGAAAATACCAGTGCAACTGTTTTGATGGATGCTGTACAGTGTACCAGCAGGGAGATGATAGACAAGAACTGGGATAACATTATTGCACATGAATTATTTCATCATTGGTTTGGGGACCTGGTAACAGCTGAATCCTGGCCCAATCTTCCTCTAAATGAGTCTTTTGCGAATTATTCTGAATTCCTCTGGCAGGAATATAAATACGGAAATGATGCTGCAGACCAGCATGCACTTGAAGAGATGGAAGGCTACTTTGCCGAATCAGCAAATAAACAGGAGCCGCTTATCAGATTTAGACTGAAAAATTATGAAGACATGTTCGATGCGCATTCCTATAACAAAGGAGGCCGGGTATTGCACATGTTAAGAAAATACGTTGGGGATGAAGCCTTTTTCAAATCTTTGAACACATACCTTAAAAGAAAAGAATATGGATCTGCTGAAATACATGATCTGAGGTTGGCTTTTGAAGAAGTAACAGGTGAAGACCTAAACTGGTTTTTTAACCAGTGGTTTCTTTCCCCGGGACATCCAAAATTAAAAGTGGAACAGTCTTATGCAGAGGGCAAAACAAATTTAAAAATCACACAAACACAGGATACTTCTCTTACACCGGTATATCGGTTGCCTTTAAAAATTGCTATTTGGTCTGCAGATAAAAAGGATGTTTTTCCTATTGAAATTACAAAAGCCAGCCAGTCATTTCAATTTACAACAGGTGTTCCAAAATTAGTTCTTGTTGATGAAGAAGCGCAGTTATTAGGTACAATAGACCATTTGAAAACCAAAGAAGAATATGCCAGGCAATTTTCATCCAACCTTATATATCGTCACCGATTGAAAGCAATGGAGGGATTAATGGCGACAATAGATGACGCAACAACGGTAAATGCCATGATGCTGGCATTGAACGATCCATATTATGAAATCAGGAAAACAGGGATAGAATATTTTGATGCTTTCAGAAAACTAGCTCCGGATGCTGCAATAAGCCAGATTACCCAAATGGCGGATAAGGATCCAAAAGGAGAAGTGAAAGCAGAGGCATTAAAGTTTATCTTAAAGGAGTCT
>JANYCH010000115.1 GCA_025360395.1 Cytophagales bacterium
GACATGATATCCCCTTTCTTTTCATTGGTGAAAAAGCCCAGGTGCAGCTGTGAAACGTTGTCAAAAATAGCCTTTCTTATATTACGGATAGAGCCTGCCCTGATTCTGGTCAAAATCCTTTCTGCCATATAACGAAACACATTGGCAAAAAAAACCGATGCGATGATAATAGCACATACATATTTTAGAGCCCCTAATTTGCCCTGGTTAGGGTCTTTTAAAAACGAATTGAAGAAATAATAGAAATTGCCTTTAACTGTTTCAATACTCAAACTAAACTCTGGCCGTACATTATATTTAAGCAGGTTTTCATCCTGGATCGATCCGAAGATAATGTTCAGCAAAGGAATCAATAATCCAAAATTCAGCAATCCAAATATCACGGACAGGACTACGAACAGGAAGTAAAGTGGTACAAGACCAGAATACTCTCTACCATAACTTAATATTCTTAAATAAGTCTTCATTTTGTCTTTCCTTCGTAATTGAGCTGTTGTGGATATATGGGTTAAATTGCTAAAACGCCTGTTGCTTTTGTCCGAAATTGTAACGGATACTGAACGACGAAAAAGAGGTAGAGCGTCTATATAATGGGTTGTTTTTATCTGTAAACTGTTCCCTAAACAATTGAGTAAGGTCTAAGAATAGGTTATGTCTTACCATGTAGCTGATATTCAATTCAGCATAAGCAATATTAGTTGCTACTCCCTGGGTGATGTAGTTTCCATATGGTCTGTTAGAAACCACTTTATCATACGGAATAAAGATATTGCTGCCATAATTGGTTGTACTATCATTTAACCCCACCCTTGTAAGAATACCTGTTCCTGTAATAAATATCCTCTTCTGAGGCTGTACTCTTAAAACTCCCACAACTTCTACAAAATTCGCTCCCATAGGATGCGCAAGTGGTTGGTTATAATGTGAATAGTTATTTGTTCCGTCTAAAGAAGTATAGGTATAAGGCCTTACTGCATTCACCTCAAATTGAAAATCCACGTTTTTCAAACCGGCAAAATCTATGTATTTGAATCCTAGTTGGTAAGCCTGTTTATTGCCCCACCAGCCATTTCCATTTCTAACTTCATTGATCCTGAATTCGTTCAGAACCAGCTGGCCATAAATTGATACTCTTCTTGCAAAATTCAACTTAAAGTCCAGGCCAAGCGTAGCTTTGTCTCCACTTCCCTGGTAGGTTTCAGCATATCTATAAAAAATAATCGGGTTTAAATAATTGAGGTCGAACTGGTTATTAGCCCTAGTATAAACTATAGATTCAAAAAGCCCAATATTTAAATGCCTGCCAATATTGATGCTTAAATGGTGCAAAGTCATGAATTTTTTGCTGTAGGTGGTATCCTTTTGAATGTTTGTATTGTTAAACATTTGGGCATACAGGTTGGTATAGTTTATCTTCCATATTTTGGTCTGGATTTTTGCAAATAAATATGGAGAAGAAAAGTCAGATAGGATCAGGGACCTGTAACCGTTTCCAATAAAGTTACGGTCGTGCCCGAATTGAAAGTTTATATTCTTTGTTAGTTTAAAAGTAACATAACCTCTTGCAGTAAAGTAATCCACACCATTGGTTTGATATGCTTTAAAATAACCTTCGCCAGGTACTGCACGCAATCCTGGTGTGTTAATTCTTTCTCTGACATAATTCGGAAAGAGAGCTTGTGTAGTAGTAATAACAGAATAAAACCCAACCCTTCTGTTTATACTTCCCCTCACTTCCGCCCCTCTTGTGTTGATGAAATTTGTTGAAAGGCCTCCATTTTCTTTCCCCCCCAATCCATAAAATACCGGATTTACCTGTACATCAAATTCTTCATTTCTGAAATTGTACAATGCATTCTTTTTCTTATAGAAATGCTTGAATACAGGCTTTTTGGAGTTTCCTTGTAAATGTGCCGAATCTGCCCATTCCCAGTTATCATCCTTCAGATAGCCTAGGTTAAATGAATCAACACTGTTCAATTCAACCAATGTATCCAAAGGGGTTTTGGATGCCAGCTTATAAACATTTTCCCTTGAATATGGTTTGAAGGAAGTATGAACATCGTTTGATATCGTCCCATTTAAAATTTCGTACCTGTCAATCAGGTGACTATAATCCTTATTTAATGGAGCATAAACACTTTGAGCCTGGCAAATATTTATAAAAAATAATAATGAAATTAAGATTGCTAGCTGCTTCATAAATTGAAAAATCAGGCAAAGATAATGAGTGATGGGGAATTATTGAGGCTTTATAGAAGAACTCAGCGCAAGTACTCCTATTAGAATTACCAGGATTAAAACCCCTGCCAATTCAAACGGCAAAAGATATTGCCCCATTATTCCTATTCCAATTGTATGCACTGAACTTTGAATTTCATTTTGCTGCGAGAAATTACTTTTTTCATTCCAAACAATAAAGCAAAGTAATGCTCCAAGTGTGATAGAAATAAAAGCGGACCTTTTTCGATAATTAATTCCACTTATTAAAGCCCTGTTTTCTCTTTTTTGTGTGATAAGCACACCAAAAAGAATAAGTGTCAGGATTCCTCCAACATAAATTAATATTTGGGTAACGGCAAGAAAATCTGCCTCAAGCAAAATATACAAACTCGCAATTCCCATAAAGGTTACCAAAAGGTAAAATGCAGAGTGGATAAGGTTCTTTTGAAAAGTAATCGCTAGGGCTGAAAAAACAGTCAGGCCGGCAAAAAATGCAAAGACAAAAGTATTTATCATATTATAAAGGCTCGTCATCCTTTTTAGTAGGAATCAGAGGTTTCATTTTGAGTTTAAAGACTGGTTTGATTGAAACTGGTTTTTCTGTTTCGGGTAACTTCGCTTCGTTTGGAGTTTCTTCAGCCGGCTGATTGGATTGGGTTTCTGTTTTTGCCAATGCGGGAATCTTAGGTCTAAATACAGGCTTACTTACAGATGAAGCTATATTCTCTTCAGGTTTGTTATTTTCAATTATGGTATTATCAGCAATTTTAACAGCTGGCATTTTAGGCCTGAATACAGGTTTTGGAGTTGAATCTATTTGTTCAGATTCTGGAATTTCTACAGGTTTAGAAACTGGAAACTTAGGTTTAAATGCTGGTTTGTTTGATTCAATTATTCCTTCTGATGAAACCTTAGCCGGGTTTTCTACAGGAACCTGGCTTTTTGCCGCTAAAACAGCCGCCTTCTCGGCTTGTTTCACCTCATATAACGTTTGTTTTTCTTTAGCTTCCTCAGGAGTAAGATTGGTAAAATGATACACCATATTCTTTACATCAAATTCCGAAAAATCAAATGTAGAAGTCATAGTTAGGCATTCAGTTGGACATACCGTTGTGCAAAGGCCACAATAGCAGCATTTTGCCATGTCAATATCAAATGTAGAAGCATATAATCTTTTAGAAGATCCATCAGAAGTTAGACCGATCTCTTTAGTAGATTTAATAGAAGTAATATCAATACAATCTACAGGGCATATTTTAGCACATTTATCACATACGATACAATCATCTATTTCGTTGTGTAACCTGTAACGCCCGTTGTCCGGCACTGGAAATGCTTGTGTAGGATATTCAAGGGTGACTATACCTGTGGCCTGGGTAAAGTATTTCGCATCATTTATTCCTACAGCATTGGTCCTTTTTCTTGCCTGGACCAAATGCTTTAATGTAAGTATCAATCCTTCAATCGAAGAACATATTCCCTCATAAATATCAGTAAAATATCCCCGGAGGCCGCCCATGAGTGCAAGTTACGTTCGAAAAATGAATTTGCTTAAGATTAGCTCACCAAAATAAGCCAGAAAAAAATTTATCACACAAAAGGGTTACATTTTTGATTTTAAAATAATAAAAGCATATAATCTAACAAATATTCCCTTATATATCAAACCTAATTATCATTGCTTTGTGGTTTGGGAAGTTTTAGTAATATTTGCAGACATTTTTAATTTATAACCAATACAATATGGCATAAAATTCTACGTTATTTAAATTGTGAGCGTAGTAATGAACCAAGCCTTAATCGTTAGCGATGCTGAATTAGTATTGCAATTCCAAAAAGGTCAGCAGAAAGCCTTTGCTGAACTTTTAAAAAGACACAAATCAAAAGTTTACACCAGTATTGTTGTTATTGTAAAGGACAGGTATCTAGCTGAAGATCTTTTTCAGGATACTTTCATCAAAGCAATTCGCTTGCTGAATGAAAATAAATACAACGAAGACGGAAAATTCTTACCATGGATTATCCGTGTTGCAAGAAATATTGCGATAGACCATATACGAAAAAACAAACGCCAGCCACTTATCGTAACAGAAAACGGCAGCCCTATATTTAGTTCTTTCCAGTTTGCTGAAAGTAATGCTGAATCTGTTCAAATAGAACAGGAAGAAAGCCTTATGGTAAGAAAACTGATTGCAATGCTTCCTGAGGAACAACGGGATGTGCTTATAATGAGACACTTCGCTGATATGAGTTTCAAGGAAATTTCTGAAGCAAGCGGGGTTAGTATTAATACTGCCCTTGGAAGAATGAGGTATGCGTTGATCAATCTTAGAAAATTATTAGAAAAACATAAACATGCCTATGAAACCAATTTTTACAAATCTGGAAACCACCCGTCTGGCTTACAACGAAGTATCCCGCAGTAACTTTTCTGAAAACAAGGAATTCACTGCAAGGGAATATAAGATGTTAAAAAAAATGCAGCATGTTGTTGACCATTGTTTACTCGAACCGTCCCAACAAAGTGTTGATAAAATTTTAGCAGCATTG
>JANYCH010000141.1 GCA_025360395.1 Cytophagales bacterium
ACAAAAGAAACTTATTGCTGAAGGTCTTCAAACAATAATTAAATTGAGAGATACAGTTTATTCACACGCATAATTCTTAATAAGCTGCCCAAGGGCTAAAATAATGTTTTCAGAAAACACGAATATTTCGCAGATAGAAGGAGCAAAAACTTTTTCTGACCAGCTATTGATATTGTTAAGCGATAATCAGCTTTTTATTAATAAGATCCAGAAATCACAATGGAATTTTGAAATTTTACCCCTTGAGGAATACAACAGCATTATAAACTTACTTTTTAATTGCTCAGAACTTATATCTGAACAGTTGAAAATGTATAACGGGCATGTTGCTGCAAACTTTTCTGTTTATTTGGAAATGTCAAATCTGGAAGAGATTCTTGAGATTGGTTCAGAGTTTGATGTAAAAAAGGATGTTATTCAATCACATAACATTTTATTAGATTATCTAATAAAATTTATGGATGATGATATTTTTGACTTTCATGAAGTTAGGAAATATTTAACAAATGAACTTCATCAATCACATACTGAAGTTTACAGGTATTTAGAAACTTTCAATAAATAAGGAAGTGAAAAGAGGGGGTCTGTAAGAATCCTAATCTCCTCGAAAGACCTTATTTTTTATTAATTTCTTTTATCAACTTGTCATTACTTTTCACAAAATCATCGTTTTTGGCTGCTTTTGCTTTTTCTATAGAGGTATTGGCAGATTCCAACGCTCCCTTTTTATCACCCATTTTATTTTGGATTTTAGCTTTAGTATGGTACATATAAAATGCATCCTGATTATTCTCAATAGCCATATTTACATATTCTAATGCTTTTTTTAAGTCTTTGTTGTTTTCAAGATAATATCCGGCTGCGTTGTAATAAGGTCTGTCTTTTTCGCTGGCTGTTGCTATCTGGCCATCAATGTAATTCATAACCTTGGTATCAAGGTCAATAGATAATTTAAAACTTACTTCTGTTTTATCCCACCTTAAAAATACCTGGGCCTCATTTGGTTTAATGTTGTTGATGTCAATAGTAAAGGTTTCAACCTTATTTGTCAGAACAGATTTAGATTTTATTCTAACCAAATCATTCTCCTGTTTGTATTTATCTTCTCCATTGACGGTAGTGTCTTTCGAGATGATGATTGTCCATTCAGTTTTGCCCGGAATGGTTACTAAACCATACTTACCAGCTGGTATTTTTGTGTTGTTAATTGTTGCTTCATCACCAAAGAAAATAGTTGTAGCAGAATTAGCCCCTGTTCTCCAGAATTTGTCAAAGGGTACCACATCTCCAAATATTACCCTTCCTCTTACGCTTGGCCTTGAATAACTTATTTCAATAACAGAACTGCCAAAACTTTGGATTATTTTTTGATTAGGGCTGGTGGCAGCAAAGGGCCATTTAGCCTGTGAAAAGGAAAAGATAGTTGAACTTATAAAAACGAATAAAAACAGACTGATTTTTTTCATAAAATAGGGATTAAATTTTGTTGGGTTGCCATAAAACCTTGCCACAAATATACAGGTTTGCCTAAAGTGTTTTTAATACAAATCTTACATTTTATTATAAGTACATGGGCAACCTAAAATAAAAGATAATAGTTAATATAGGTATTCAGAAAACAATAAGTGTAGAATTCATGGTTAAAATCGATAGGATTTTACTAATTGATGATGATAATATATCCAACTTTCTCAATGTGAGATTGATTAAAAAATTGAAACTATCCTCTGAAGTAAAAATAGCAAATAACGGACAGGAGGCATTAGTTTATTTAAAGGAGGTAAAATCAGAAAAAGTACCAAGCCCTTCCCTTATATTTTTAGATATAAATATGCCCGTGATGAATGGGCTTGATTTCATAAACTCTTTCAAAAATACCAGAGCCTGGCATAAAAAAACCGTTATTATAGTGCTTTCATCATCAGAGAATAGAAGTGATATTGATATCCTGAAAGAGTCAAATCTCATATCGGATTTTCTTGTAAAACCTTTAACTGAAGAAAAAATGCAGGAGGTAGCGAATAAATACTTTAGAAAGCAATAATTTCTTACTTCTGCTTATTCAGCGTTTTCCTGGCATCGTCCACCCAATTAGAAATTATATTAATCTGAACATTAGTTAAGACAGCGTTTTTATGAATAAGTGTATAGGATTCAAGGGGCATTTCTTTTCCTAAAACTTCTTCCTTTATTTCTTCGAGTTTATGGTCCTTCTTTTTTTGTGAATACAGCTTGAAATCAGAGAAATTCAGTTCGGCTTTGCCTTCATCAATATGATGGTTCAGCCACCATCCAAAAGGCATTATTTCTGAATACCATGGATAAACAGTATTGTTTGAATGACAATCGTAGCAAGATGTTTTTAATATCTGACCAATATTTGAGGGAACCGGGACAACAGAAGAAATGTGATTGGTTCCTTCTAATTCACCCTGGTTTTTAGCAGGCCTGAAAAATTGGATTGCAAGGATCATAATTAAAAAAACGAGTGCGATTTTCTTTGCTATGGACATATCTGAGAAAAACTCAAAATTGTAGAAACTAATTCAAATAAACGATAAAAACAGATCCTTTTCCCGGTTCGCTTTCTACTTCTATTCTTCCCCCTACATTTTCAATCATTCTTTTTACAATGTACAATCCGATGCCGGAGCCCTCTTCATTGGTATGGATCCTGTTAAACATTTTAAATATTTTCTGAAGATTGTCCTTAGTAAGGCCTAATCCGTTGTCCTGAACTTTCAGGTAATCTGATCCATCAATTTTTCCTGTTGAAATATTTATTTTCGGTGCTCTGTTTCGGTCGCTGTATTTTATAGCGTTGGATAAAAGATTGTAAATAGTACTGCGAAGTATTTTCCTGTAATAACGAATTGAAGGGGCATTGAAATTTACGTTGATTGTTGGCCTTTTTCTGACTATGAGGTCTTTGATATCTGCACAGACTTCATTGTAAATCTCATTGAGGTCAAGTAGTTCCAGTGCATGCTGATCATCTTTATGTACTTTGGATATTTCAGTAAGGTCAAGTATTGTTTTTTTAAATCTGTTAACTGATGTAAACATCATTTCAACCATAGGCTGATATTCTGCATCAACTTTTATATCACCAAAAAAGGCATTTAAAAGGCCTTCTATATTTGAAATAGGCGCTTTTAAATCATGAGAGGCTAAATATAAAAAATTATCAAGGTCGGTGTTCGTTTTTATTAACTCTTCGTTTTTTGCGGTAAGGTCTTTATTATAAACTCTAAGCTGGGCAGTTGCTTTGGCTAGCTGTTCAAGCGTTTCTTTTTGATCGTGCATGTCTGTACAGGTCCCAACCCAAAGCACAATCTCGACATTTTCATTTCTTATTGGTCTGGCTCTTACCAGGTGCCAGCGGTACATTCCGTCAGAAGTTCTTTTAAAAAGTGTTTCCATTTCAAAAGTCTCACCACTTTTTATAGTATCCAGCCATGCCTGTACATTTAGATCCAGAAAGTTTGGATGAATAATGTTTTTCCAGCCCCAATCCAGAGTTTGTTCAGGGGTTGTACCTGTGTAATCATACCACCTTTGATTGTAATAATTGACAGAACCGTCAGCAGTGGCTGTCCAGGCCATCTGAGGAAGGCCTTCTAACACTGTTGCCAATCTTTTGGCTTCTTCTTTAATTTCCTTGTCCTTATGTATTTGAAGATCCTTTTTAGCAATAATATTGTTCTGTTCGGCCACTTTATTGCGGATGGCACGAATTTCATTTTTCGTGGAAAGGTTTGTAATTATGACGCCTAAAGCAGGCTCATTTTCCATTTCTATCATGCTCATGGAAAAGTAGAAAGGAACATAAATTTCTTCCTGGTTCCGCATCATAAATTCTCCACGACTTTGGCTATTCCAGCTACTTTCTAAAAAATGTCTGAATTTTGGCAGGCCCTCAGGTTCTATTAGAGATAATAATGAGGTTCCAATTAAAGATTTTAGAGGTATACCTAAAAAGTTTGAAACGCTGTAATTAGAATAAAGAATCAGGCCTTCCTTGTTTAAAATTAAGGCACCCTCATTCATTTTTTCAACAAGCATCCGATAAGAAAGATCAGCGCCTTTGAGGGTGAATATCTGAGGCCCGTCACTGTTATTTACCGCTAAGGCATCTATTGCTCCGGTCCTTATTGCGTCTATCAGCTCAAGAGCCTCTTCCAGGTCTTTTTGAAGTTTGATTATTTCCTCATTTTGCATTGTTGCATATTAAAACAATAAATCAGATTTTCAAATCAAGGGCTGCCAGGACTTTGTTAATATCTGATAAGTTTCCCATTAATTTTTTTACAGGTAAAGGTCTCATTCTTAACAGGGTAGGCGATGCAATTATTTGGTTTTGCATAGCTAGTTCCGGCTCCTGGTACATGTCAATTATTTCCAGCTCATAATTTTGTAACAAGTATGTGTCACAAATGGTTTTGATATTTTCGACAGCTTTTCTGCAATTCGGGGTCATGCCTGTAATATATAATCTTAAAGAATATATTACCTGATCATGATTTGGTAATGCAAACTCCTCGTTTTCATTTTTTATCATTTTTCAATTTCAATTCGCGGGCGTATATCCAGTCCTACCAGAACTTTTTCTTCATTTGAAAGGTCACCAATTATTTTCCGGATTGGTTCAGGCACTTTTCTGACAAGGGTAGGAATTGCCAGTATCTGATCCCCTTCAGCAAGCTGCGGATTTTTCATAAGGTCAATCACTTCTATAGTGTATCTGCCTTTTAAGTGTGCTTCACAGTATTTTTTTAAATTAGAAAGAGCTGCACTTGATTTTTGTGTAGAACCAGCCACATATAACCTCAATTCCCACGATTCTTCTATTTCTTCCATAGCCGGTATAAAAGTTAAGGATTAGATAATTTTCTTAAGTTCATCTTCAATGGCCTCAAATTCAAGACGCATATTAGCAATTTTGGCCTCTAATATTGCCTTCTGTCTGGCAAGTTCTCTTTCCTGTTTTTCTATTGCCATTTGTTTTTGCATGGCTTTCCCTTTTACCTCCAGCTGGTACGCTAATCGTGCAGATCCGGTAAGTATCCCGGTAGGGCCAATGTTGATATCAAGCAGCTGGATACCGTTCTTTGTAATAATAAATTCTCTTACCTGGTTAGAATGTTCCATTCCCCTGGACTTGATTATAAAAATACCCCGGTTCCGTTCTCCAATACCTTCAACATCTCTTACAAGTAGCCAGGTATCTACCAATGATGAAATTCCTTCTTCGGTTAGTTCCAGGCTGGTTCCTTTTGGAGTGGTTAAAGCATTAAATACAGCTGTAATCCCTTTGACTTTAAGAAAATCTATTAGACGGGTAAGCATTCCCTGCACTTCGTTATAACCTCCTACAGTTACCAGATTACTTATAGGATCTATTATTATTGCATCAGGAGAAAATTCTTTAATATGCTTGTGGATTTGCAAAAGATGCATTTCCAAACCATTCAGAGATGGACGTGATGCCTGAATTCTTAACAAACCGTTTTTAATATGAGGTTCGAGGTCTATGCCCACCTGTTTCATATTTCTCAGCAATTGTTTTTCAGATTCCTCAAAGGCAAAAAATATGCATCGTTTTCCATTTTTACAAATTTCGTTTGCAAATGAAGAGACGAAGGTAGTTTTTGCTGTGCCAGCAGTTCCTGTTATAAGTATACTACTCCCTTTATAGAATCCTCCAGTTCCCAACATTTCATCCATTCCATGCACCCCGGTAGATACAATTTCATTTGAAACGTCAAAATCCAGGTCAAGAGAAGTAATAGGGAGCACTGAAATGCCGTCTTTATCAATAAGGAACGGGTATTCATTCGTGCCATGGACGGTTCCGCGGTATTTTACAATTCGAAGTCTTCTGGTAGAAATCTGGTTTATAATCCGGTGATCAAGAAGGATAACACAATC
>JANYCH010000183.1 GCA_025360395.1 Cytophagales bacterium
ATTGATTCTCTAACCGAGAAAAATTTTATACAGGTCGAACAAGTTCAAAACCGCCGTAAAATCCAGATCAATTGTGAAAAAGTGGCACTTTCTTCACAAAGGATTTTTATAAAAGAAAACAAATCGATCCAGCGGTTTTTAGGTCAGTTAATATTGCCTCCGGTAAAAAAAGAAAAAGGGAGTATTCCTATTTTAAAACCCAAAAAGCCAGCTAAATCCGCATCAGGTAAACCAGCAATAACACTAAACCAGATCAACCTTTTTGATTAAGGTAAGGAGTATTACACATCAACTTATAGCTATTACCTATTACCCATAAGCCATTACCTATTCAAAGCCTCTTTGTAAGCTTTTAAGCATCTTTCTCTTGCAAATACATGTTCAACTATAGGTTTTGGATAATTCAGCTCCTGAAATTCCGGAACCCATTTACTGATATATTCTAATTTCGGATCAAACTTCTCTGTTTGCAGCCTTGGATTGAATACACGAAAATAAGGTGATGCATCAGTCCCAGTACCTGCCGCCCATTGCCATCCTCCATTATTAGCTGAAAGATCATAATCCAGTAGTTTCCTGGCAAAATAAGCTTCACCCCATCGCCAGTCAATCAACAAATGTTTTGTAAGAAAACTTGCCACGATCATTCGTACCCTATTATGCATAAACCCAGTGGCATTTAACTGCCTCATACCTGCATCAACTATTGGATATCCTGTATTTCCTGAACACCATGCTTCAAATTCAATTTCATTGTTTCTCCATTTAATCCTGTCATAATCAGGTTTAAATGCATGATGTTGTACCTGCGGGAAATGCCATAAAATCTGCATGTAAAAATCCCTCCAGATGAGTTCTCCTAAATAAGTAGCATCTAGATCCCTTGCCTTTTGAGCCAGTTCTCTGATGCTGACGGTACCAAACCTTAAATGTACCCCTAACCTGGAGGTTGCATCTCTGGCCGGGTAATCTCTGTCCATTTTATATTTGCAAATAAGCTCCTCCCTTATGTCTTTTAGTGGAAAATCTTCCACAGAAGAAATGAAACCCATTTCTTCCAGGCTTACGATTTTCTTGCCATCCCACTTCAAAAAATGTTGGACATATTTCATTGTGGGATATGAGGAAATGTAAAACTCATTCAGCTTTGCAAGCCATGTCTTCGAATAAGGCGTAAAAACGGTATAAGGCTTTCCACTCTTACTTAATATTTCATCCTTTTCAAATATTGCCTGATCTTTAAAGGTCTTAAAAGAGATATTATTCTCTAAAAGCATTTCACCAACTTGATTATCTCTCAGTTTGGCATAAGGTTCATAATCATGGTTTGTATAAACAGCCTTTAAATTGTAATTCTTTGATAAATCTTTAAATAACTGAAAAGGATCACCATATAAAACCAATAATGAAGATCCATGATCTTTTAGTTCTTTGTCTAGAATTAGAATTTGCTTGTAAATAAAGTTTACCCTTCTATCATGTTGGTCATCAAGTTTTGATAGAATCTGCGTATCAAAAATGAATATTGGTAATACTTCTAAATTGCCTTTTAAGGCATGATAAAGTCCAGCATTATCATTCAACCGCAAATCCCTTCTGAACCAAAAAACCGCTAATTCCTTTGCCATCTATGTGGATTTTAATATAAGAAAGTAAAATTTATATACTTTTGTTTGAATACGTGTATAAAAAGCCATGAATTTTGTATAACCTTGTATATATGAAAGGACTTAATATTTTATGAAAAGCTACGTAGCCTGCCTTTTACTCATTCTTGGAACTTTGTTTTCATGTGTAAGAAAAAAAGATTTTAATTTCGATAAGATAAAATGGGATGATATTACACCCAGCTGGGGAATACCTATTGTTAATACTAAAATGTCAGTAGCTGAGGTTGTCAATAAAAACACTTCACCTGTTATCATTGAAGTTGGTCCAGATGGCTTGATCACTTTCATTTATAGAGACACAGTTGTTACTCCTACGGGTGACAACTTGCTTAGTCAATTGAATTTCCCTGATCAGTTTGGATTTAATCCATCTATCGGATTTGGAGCCTTAACCGTTACCAAAGACCAGACATTAAGCTTACCTGATATGAAAGGCTATATTCCTTTTGAAATGGACAACCAGGAAGTAGTAAATGAATTAAGCCTTAAACAAGGATTTTTAAACTTAACCGGAATTTCAGCTTATAAGCACGATATTTCATTTACACTAACCTTACCTGACCTAATAAGCTCTACTGGAATACCTTATTCCAAACCTGTAGACTTTATATATTCAAACCAGCTAACTATAACCGACGGCCCTATTTCACTCGCAGGTTATAAATTAAAATCTGCTTCGGGCCAAAAGAACAAACTAGCTTTTCTATTGTCCAACATCGTAATTAAAGCGAAAGACAATGGAATTGCAGCAAACCCTATTTTGCCAGGTGATTCAATGAAATTTGATATAAGATTATCCCAACTTAAGTATAAATATATTTTAGGCAAATTTAAATCACTTCGTATCGAAACACCCTTTCTTTCAGGTTCTACAGACATTGCTGTTTTCAAAAATTCTATAGAAGCCGATATTAAGTTTGCAGATCCAAGTGTAGAATTCGATTTTAAGAATAGTTTTGGAGTAGTTCCGGCTGTCAATATAAAAAATGCATTTATGCAGTATTCTGACAACCGAAAAGATTCCCTTTCTGTCAATGCAGGCACAATGCAGATTCCGGGAAGCACAACTTTACTTAAAAGCAATGTAATTGGAACATCAGTTTCCACAAATATAAATGTCAATAAATCAACATCTAATATTATCAATATTCTACAGGGAGCACCAAGTAAATTTACTTATAATATACCTTATATTGACCTTTTAGCAGCCTCCGACGAAGAAGCTTTTATTTCAGAAGATTCTCAAATACAGCTTTACACTTATGTCAGGCTTCCTATGTACGGGGCGATTCGTTATTTATCATTAACAGACAGTATTCGTGATGTGCAAATGGTAAAACCAGAACATGTAGATTATGTAGAATTCAGGTTGGGAAGCGAGAATTCTATCCCATTGGCAACAAAAATCCAGGTATATTTTTGTGATACTAATAGAAGGATGACTGCCACAAACGGCAAGATAATTTATTCACCAATTGACTCTTTGATCACATTTCCGGATTCAGATGTAATTATCGATCCTGCAACTTTTGATTTAAACAATTTGGCAGTCACCAACACCACTAAAATTGACAAAATTATCACTGTAGGCAAAGAAAAATATACACGAATTTCTACTTCAAATATCATCATAGTAAAAGCCACACTTTTAACCCCAAATGCCAATACTTCCGATGTGAAGTTCACTATCAACCAATCACTTACTTTTAAATTATCTGCCTTAGCTAAACTAAGAGTGAATCCAGGAAAACTGACAGAAGACGATTTAATTACCAAGAAACCATAACCTGCCGTGAAAAAATCTTTATTTGTACTTTTAGGTGTAATGCTGGGTTCATTTGCTGTATACAGCCAAAATGACCTCACATTGTATAACATGGAAAATCTTTTCCAATCAACCTATGTAAACCCATCATCCATTTCTGTACACACAGTTAGCGTTGGCTTACCAGTAATTTCATCAGTAGGCATGCAGCTTACAAATACAGGCTTTAGTTATGGCGATCTTATCCAAAGAGGTTCATATTCTAACGATACAGTCAGAGGAAATATTGGAAATGCCTACAGGAAACTTGATGTACAAAATTATTTTTATGCAGGAAGTGAAGTCGATCTATTCCATGTAAGAGTGAAAGTAAGAAAAATGCATTTTTCTTTTTTCTCACAGGTAGTAATGAAGTTCAGATACTCTTATCCCAAAAATTTGATGGACCTAATTGTTAATGGAAATGGAGATAAAATTGGCCAGGATATAAATTTTAAAAATTTTGGAGCCGATTTTGATGTCTACAGAAACATTGGTTTTGGAATTGCAAAGGAATGGAAACACTGGGTTTTAGGTTCAAACATTAAGTATATCAACGGAATAGTAAACTTTAATCTTGATCCCGGAAAGAATTCCGGAGTTGAGTTTGAAGACCAGTATTTTGGATTTCATTCCTTATCAAACATGAACCTGAGATCATCAGGTTTAAAAGAAGATATGACACCAGTGGATAATTATGATAAAAATAATGGTAAGGCAGTAAAAAACCCTGCAGATAATTTTTGGGATTTGTCAAAAAATCCCGGTGCCGCCATTGACCTTGGCGCTACCTATAAGCCCAATGATAAATGGAATTATTCATTATCTGTAATCAATCTGGGATTTATCAATTGGAACTCTGATGTTGTTAACAGGAAAATTACCGGTGGACAGGATTTTAGAGGCTTTGATGCTTTTGGTTATTATGTCAGAGGGCAAAATAAAGCAGATTCTTCAAATGTAAATGAGATCAAAGAATCATTTAAGTATACTACAACAAATGAAAGTTATAGAAGGTGGATGATTCCCCAGGCCTATTTAACAGTAAAATATAACATTACTTATAAAACTCATTTGGGGTTAATGGCCTATTTTGAGTATTACAAAAAGCTTCGTCCTGCATTTACTTTTTCAGTATATCATAAATTCGGACGTGTGTTTAATGTGGTAGGAACATACAACATCCAGTATGGTGTATATGATAATATTGGACTTGGATTAATGGCTAAAGTTGGCCCGTGCCAGTTTTATGTGGCTGGAGATAATATTGTAGGGCCATTAATAAGATCGGCATTAGACGGGTTCGAAATAACTCACAAAACTGTTGACCCATTAAAAACCTTCAACCTTAGGTTAGGAATGAACCTGGTTTTTGGGAAAATCCATACACCAAGCAAGCAAACCTTTGAGTACAAAAAGTAATATTTACCAGGAACTGTTAATTATGAAGATTCTATTTTTATCTGCTTTTAAAAGATTATTTGTTCTGTTTACTATCTTCTTTTTTGAGGGTGTAATAGCGCAAAACAATTCTTTTCTTCCACAAAACCTTGGACCTAATATTAATACTGTATATCCAGAATTGAATCCAGTACTTTCCGAAGATGGTAAAACATTGTATTTCAACCGACAAAACCATCCGGAAAATGCATATGGTAAATATGACAGCCAGGATATTTGGTTTAGCTATTTACAACCTGATGGGACATGGAGTGCTGCTAAAAGATTAGATGTAACTTTTAACAATGCCAGAAATAATGCCATAGTAACATGTATTGGAAAGGAAACTTATCTAATAGATGGAATCTATTCAAAGGGTAAAAACATAAAATGGTTAAAAAGAGGTTTATCTGTCGTTACCAAAAATGACAATGACCAATGGACTACGCCAGAGAAAATAAAAATAAAAGGTTATACCAGGTTAAACGAAGGCAGGGAAAGTAATGTTTGGATGACATCTGACAGAAAAGTAATTGTTTACAGCTATTCACATCATTATAATGGAAAAAGGAATAATATATATGTGAGCTTAAATAAGGGTGGTAAATGGAGTAAACCAAAAAAAATTAGCAAAGTGGTAAATACTCCAAAAACTAATGAGGAGGCTCCTTTTGTCTCCTATGATAATGAAACATTGTATTTTACCAGTAATAGAGGGGCTAAATCCAAAGACGAGAAAAAATACAATTATGACATTTACAAAACCAACAGGTTAGATGAAACTTGGACAATGTGGAGTACTCCTATGCTTTTGAATGACACTATCAATTCTAAAGAATGGGATTCTTATTTCAGGACAAACCAAAAAGGAAGCATTGCCTATTTTGCCTCAAGTCAAAAATCTTTGGGTCAATCTGACCTTTTTAAAATAAAGATTTTTGAAGAAAACCCTTTTGTAGAAGTGAAAGGAAAGATCCTAAACAAAACAACAAACCAAATATTACCTCCAGGCAAAAATTATACTGTTTTATCCAACGGGACCGTAATAGATTCTATCTGGATCAACAGGGATTCTTCTACTTACAAAATAAAACTACCATTAGGCAAAAAGTATATAATTGCTGCAGATTTAAAAAATTACAAATCTTTCCCGGATACTGTTGATGTCTCGGATAAAAGAGAATTTACCCAAATAAACAAAGACCTTTATTTGCAGCCAG
>JANYCH010000208.1 GCA_025360395.1 Cytophagales bacterium
AAGATGGCATATTCGACAACCTAATGATGAGAATGATTGCAACTCCCAACATCACCAAAAACCAAATAAAATTTGCCTACAGTAGCTAAATGGGCTCTACTATAAAGTTTAATAGATTAATCTAAAGGTCTGTTGTTGAAAAGGATGTAACCGATATGTAAAAGGATACCATATTGTTTTTTGGGATCGTCATAGTAAATCCCACTCAAACTTACAGGACCAAATGGACTCCAATAAACCAGGTTTACATTTCCGCAAAACTTGGTGCTTTCCAGAAAAAAGGAACTATTGGCAGTTTGATCATCGAGTATTTCCAGTTTGTTGTACCTCTGAAAAAAGAATCCTTCTACCCTCAAATGAAGTTTAGGCAAGGTTTTATAGACTAGCTTTAACCCTCCGGCAGTATATTGAAAGCCTCTGAAGTTCTCTAAAAATAAAGTTTTACTATCTTGCATTGGAGTAAAGGCAGAGGATTGAATCAGGGTAGATGTATAGTTCCTGAATGTTGGCTGATTAGAAAAAACTGCTTCAGCCATATATCCTGCTGAAAATTTGGGAATAATAGGTACCAATTGTTCATAACGAACTTTTATTTTTAACCATTGATGCGACTTGGAATAATTATCCCTTAATAAGGAAGAGGATCCGGGAGTATGCATTTCATTAGCAAAAATGTATTTGCCACTTACGGAAAATGAAGTTCCCACTGTTGGGTACATTTTTTTATCCATATTGTACATATCCAAAGTTAATCCCGGATAAAACCCTTCAGTTTTTGTTAAATCCAGCGTGTCCTTATTTGCCAGGGTTATGTCATTGTTATACCTGTCAAACAATTCAAAATATGCAAACTGTGCAAGTAACCTTAACCTTGACCTGATTGGCATTCCTAATGTTAATCCTGCTTTTACATCACTTTGTCTAATGTAAGTAGGGACATTTTCTTTAACCAGGATTTCGTTCATCCTGAGATAATCCCATTGGTTCCAGGTAAATTCCGGCTCGAGGTAAAGGGGTTGCTTTACCAGGGGAAGAATTATTCTTAACTTGGTTTGTACGGAATGATAAAACCTTCCTGTATAAAAGTTGCCATATAAATTGAAAGACAATCTGTTTATAAAACCATAACTATAGCCCAAATAAAGCTGTTGCAATGCCCTGGTGGCAATATTACCTCCAAGTTCAAGATCAATAGTCCGGCTTCTGGCTATTTTCAATTCTGCTGTATAACCTTGCGAAATTGAGTCATATCTTATCAAGGGAAACAAAATGTTAAAATTCCCATCCTGCACTATCCTATAATATCTTAAAGTAAATCTATCTATCCCTAAATCCCTTTTTCTTTCTCTTATAGTATTAAAAACAAATCGTTCCTGGTGACTTTCCAGTCCGGTAATTTTTAATCCGGTAATTTTAGAAGGTTCTTTATAAACCTTGAATTTTCTTCTCCTTTCTTCAAGCAATTTGAAAGCAGCGGTATCCTGGATCTGTGGCAATAATTTTTCAAATTTCCTTTTTGCCTCTTCATAACCAGCCTTTATCATAATGTCTGCCTTATGGAAATCCATGGTGGACACTCCTTCCAGTTTTGGTTGCACATATACGCCTGTTTCGCCAAGTAAAGTGGAATCGGACTTGGCAAACAACATAAAAATCAATGATTTGGACATAAAGGCATCGTCATTGTTGTAAGGGTAGTCTGTAAATGTTTTGGTTGAAACATTCACTCCCAGGACCATATCAGATTTAAATTCCTTCTTAGCTACTTCTATAGGGAAGTTATCATAAATCCCTCCGTCATAAACAAACCTTCCATTTATTTTAAACGGCTGGAAAAACAAAGGTACAGACATAGTTGCCCGGAGTGCTTCGCTTAAATACCCGTTCTTCAAAACAATTTTACTTTGCGAATACACATCGGCTGCCAGACAACGAAATGGCACAACCAGACTGTCAAAGTTTTTGGTGATGGCGGTAGACATGGAAAGATAACGGGATATCGCCAGGTTTAATGGGGCATCATTTACTAATATTGGTTTTATTGAAGGTCTTAAAGTGGTGTCAATATTAAAGGCAACTCCAACGACAGATGCATTTTCTTCTTTTCGCAAATAGTAATTGTTGAACCGTTCATCTATTTTTCCACTTGACCAGTTTTTAAAATCCGACGAAGCGGCAATTGCTTCCATTTCGGCGGGTGTGTACCCTGCGGCATAAAAACCGCCGACAAGCCCGCCCATAGAAGTGCCCACAATGGCATTAACCGGCACTTTATTTTCTTCCAAATATTTAAGAACCCCGATATGGGCAAGCCCTTTTGCCCCTCCCCCGCTAAGGACAAGTGTAACCTTCTTTTTTTGGGCATATGTCCAAAAAGCAAGAAACAAAAATATAATTGTATACCTGAAAGAGTTAATGTGGAGAAATTTTAACCTAAAAATAGCAAATTGACTTTGCTTTAAGTAGTGTATATCAAATTTTAATAAGAACTAAATGTTGGCACTATCGCTCTCTTTTTCAGTAAGTAGCATATAAGCTATCAAACTAACGCTTCCAAAAACTACGTAAATCATGGTTTGCAAACCATGAATCAGTAAAGCCATGGCACCTGCTACTCCTGCACTTATGCCAAAAAGTAAAAAAGCTTGAATTACAAGATAATGATAGGCTCCTGCTCCTCCGCCCTGAACAGGGACCATTCTTCCAATGTTTCCAATAGCCCAAATAAATACCGCTTCTCTCACACCCAAATGCATGGTTTCATCCAAAGAGAAAAACCATAAATAGGTCATTAAAAAATATAGAAGCCATATTATTATAGAATACAATCCGAATAGCAGCTTGTTTTCTACTTTCACTATTCCTCCTATCCCTTTCATAGAATCGTCCGCAAACTCATCTACTTTGTTTAAAGGTTTATCCTCAGTAATTTTTGCTTGTTCTTTCTTCTGAAAGTGCTCTACTATTAAATAAAGCACCATAGTAATCGCTACAAAAAACGCTCCAATTTTCCAGTACGGCATCACACCAAAATATCCTTTTAATGGTGCGCTGATATGGGTGCTGAAAAAATCACCTGTAATGTCGCCTATAAAAACAAAGCAACTTACCAAAAGTATAATAAGGCAAATAGTGTCTATAATCCTTTCTGCAACTACAGTTCCCAATGAGGTACCATAACTTATTTTATCAGAACGATACAGCAAATATGGTCTTAATAACTCCCCTACCCTTGGTATTGCCTGGTTTACAAAATAAGCAGACATAAGGGCCGCAAACAGTTTCAAAAACCCAACATCCTTGCCAACAGCTTTTAAAAGCATTTGCCATCTGAGCGTACGAACTGAATGGCACAATAAAGAAGCGATTGCAATAATGGCAACCCACATTAAATGTACTTTCTTAGCCTGTTCCCAAACCTGCTCAAGGTCCTGGCCGGCATACGCTTTTTTAAATAGCCAGACACAGGCAACCAATGAAACCAATGCAGTGGCAATTCTTATATAATTATTTTTCAAGGATTGATTTTTAAAAACCATGCGAAAGTCGACTTTCATTCTTGTAAAACAAAAGGGTTATTATTTAATTGTTTTGTATTTAAATTGTAAGAAGAATGAATGAAGGGCAAAACCTTTAGCATTTATCTGATCAATCTAAGTTTTGGAAGTCCAAATACTTGATACTTGATAAAGAAAACTTAATACTAAACACTAAATTCGCCCCAAGAACAATAATACATGAGCGCTGAAAAAATAATATTTTCGATGGCCGGTGTAAGCAAGATTTACCCGCCTCAGAAACAAGTACTTAAAAACATTTACCTATCCTTTTTCTATGGTGCCAAAATTGGTGTGCTTGGATTAAATGGTTCTGGTAAGTCATCTTTATTAAAAATAATTGCCGGTGAAGATAAATCATATCAGGGTGAAGTAGTTTTCTCTCCAGGATTTTCGGTAGGAATGATGGAGCAGGAACCTAAACTTGATCCTGAAAAAACAGTTCGTGAAATAGTGGAAGAAGGAGTTCAGGAAGTGGTGAGCCTGCTAAAAGAATTCGACCTGATAAACGAAAAGTTTGGAGAACCTTTGTCTGACGATGAAATGAATAAACTTATTGAAAGACAATCTGTTGTTCAGGAACAATTAGACCACCACAACGCCTGGGAACTTGATACCCGTCTTGAAAAAGCAATGGATGCATTACGCTGTCCACCTCAGGATTCACTTATCAAAAATTTATCAGGAGGAGAAAAAAGAAGGGTGGGACTTTGCCGCTTATTGTTAAAATCCCCTGATGTTTTGCTTCTGGATGAGCCTACCAACCATTTGGATGCAGAATCTGTACAATGGCTTGAAAACTTTTTACAGGAATACAAAGGTACCGTAATTGCAGTAACCCATGACAGATACTTCCTGGACAATGTTGCAGGTTGGATTTTAGAACTTGACAGAGGTGAAGGAATTCCATGGAAAGGAAATTATTCTTCCTGGTTAGATCAGAAACAACAAAGACTGGCCAAAGAAGAAAAAACTGAATCAAAACGCCAGAAGACTTTACAACGTGAGCTGGAATGGGTAAGAATGTCTCCAAAAGCACGTCATGCCAAATCTAAAGCCCGTATTTCAGCTTATGATAAGCTTGTGGGAGAAGATGCAAGAGAAAAAGAAGACAAGCTGGAATTGTTTATCCCGCCTGGACCAAGACTCGGAACGAAAGTGGTAGAAGCTCATGGAGTTTCAAAAGCTTTTGGTGATAAATTATTATATGAAGATTTAAATTTCTCGTTGCCTCAAGGTGGGATTGTTGGGATTATAGGTCCAAATGGTGCAGGAAAAACCACTCTTTTTAACCTAATCACCGGAAAACTGCAACCAGATGCCGGATCTTTTGAAGTGGGAGATACAGTAAAATGGGCCTATGTAGATCAGGAACATGATAACCTTGATCCTAACAAGACCGTTTTTGAAACGATATCAGGTGGAACTGAAACAATATTACTGGGAGGGAAACAGGTGAACGCACGTGCTTTTGTAAGCAAGTTTAACTTCAGCGGAAATGATCAGGAGAAAAAAGTAGGTGTGCTTTCAGGAGGAGAAAGAAACAGGGTTCATCTTGCTCTGACATTGAAAGAAGGTGCAAACTTGCTGTTACTCGATGAGCCTACCAACGATTTGGATGTAAATACTTTACGTGCACTTGAGGAAGCTTTGGAAAATTTTGGAGGCTCGGCTGTCATTATTTCCCATGACAGGTGGTTCCTTGACCGGGTTGCCACTCACATTCTCGCTTTTGAAAGCGACTCTCAGGTTACCTACTTTGATGGCAATTTTACAGAATACGAAGAAGCCCGCAAAAAACGTCAGGGAGATGTAGAACCAAAGAGGATCAGATATAAGAAGCTTGCTTAATTTAGGCTTTTAGATTTACGAATTACCATTTCCAAAGCCGTCAACTGTCAACCAACAACTGTCAACTAAAATGTGGCAAACCGTCAAAGAATATAAAGAGATCCTTTTCACCTCAATGGATGGAATAGGAAAGATCAGCATCAATCGTCCGCATGTACATAATGCATTTACTCCTCTTACGGTAAGTGAAATGATTGATGCCATTTTAATTTGCCGTGAAGACCCGGAAATTGGTGTTATCATTCTTACAGGTGAAGGTGGCAAGGCTTTTTGCAGCGGTGGAGATCAATCTGTCCGTGGACATGCCGGGTATGTTGGAGGTGACGGCATCCCTAGATTAAATGTGCTTGATTTTCAGAAGCTTATAAGAAGTATTCCTAAACCAGTCATTGCTATGGTGGCAGGTTGGGCAATTGGCGGAGGCCATGTTTTGCATGTAATCTGTGATTTAACTATTGCTGCAGAAAATGCAAGATTCGGACAAACGGGCCCAAAAGTGGGAAGTTTTGACGGAGGTTTTGGAGCTTCATACCTAGCAAGAATTGTTGGACAGAAAAAAGCAAGGGAAATCTGGTTTCTTTGCGACCAGTACGATGCTAAAGAAGCCCTTGATATGGGATTGGTAAATAAAGTAGTTCCATTAAATAAACTAGAAGAAACCACGGTAGAATGGTGTAAAAAAATACTTTCAAAAAGCCCAATGGCTATCCGCTGCCTGAAAGCAGCATTCAATGCAGACCTTGACGGACAACAGGGAATTCAGGAATTAGCTGGCAATGCAACATTACTTTACTACATGTCAGAAGAAGGAAAAGAAGGAAAAAATTCCTTTCTGGAGAAAAGGGAGCCTGATTTTAGTAAGTTTCCAAGGTTGCCTTAGTTTAGGGTATTGGCTTTGGGTAATAGTAAAGGCTATTACCCATCTGCTAATCTTCAAGCCCTTTCCCTTCAAGAATTTTGGGAATGTATTTTTCAATTCTTGCCTCCCTTGTTTTAACCTGTTTGGGGGAAGAGAAATAAAGCAGATACCCCTTTTGTCTTCCAGGTGTCAAGGCCTCAAAAGCCGTTTTTAATTCAGGCATTTCATCCAGAACAACTTGAAATTCTTCCGTTACTTGGTATTCAGTTGTCTTTTTCAGTTCTACTTTAATTCCTGCTTTGTTAAGCTCGATTGCTTCTTGTATATAGGATTTTAAAATTGATTTTTTGGTTAAAATATCCTGAATATCAGCAAAACGAATTTGTCTTGCCGATTGTACATTCTGCGTTTGCTGGATTAAAATCCCTTCAGGGTCTTTGAGTAAAGCCCCTTGCATAAACAATAATGCACAATAGTTTTTAAATCCATGGATCAGAACGATATTACTTTTATCCATTGTATAACATGGGCATCCCCATTTCAATTCTTCTGTAAGATTACAATCAAGGACAAGATTTCTTAGTTCTGAATATTCATCTTTCCACTTTGTATCCTTTGCAAAAAACCAGTCAACTTTAGGATTCATAATTAATCATCTTTTAAAACGACCTAATACCTGAAAATCTACTTTGCCATCCCTTCCATTAAACTCAAGCTATCAATAGAGGCTGCGTAAATGTCATCCATACTTTTCACATCATTTTGATAATATGCCAGACTTGAATCGAAAACAGCCAGGTTAGTCCCTTTTGATTTAAAGATTGAATCCTCAAGTTTTTTGTAAACGTATCTTGCGGAGTCCGAAAAAGTGTAATTGGCATTTACATAAGCTTCTGCCAGGTGAAGACTGGTTAAAATTTTCACCATTTGTTCTTTTTCCAATACATTTGCATTCCCTGATTTCTCCTCGTTGCAGGAGGCAACCAATAAAATAAATAGAAATCCAATAAATACTTTATTCATAATCAATTGCTAATAACGTTCACCCTTATCCACAAATTGACACTCGGAGAAGCGGGCGAATTGCTTATAACTGTAATGTTTTTATTTTGAACTCCTTCCCGATATTTGGTATCCATAGTCACTTTTATCGTACTTGCCTCCCCTGGTTTAAGGATATACTTTGGCGTTTCAAATGTTAAACACTTGCATCCGGGAACAATTTTTCTGATGATAAGATCTACTTTCCCATCATTAGTAAATTTAAATACATTGCTCACCGTTCCTCCTTCCTTGATAGATCCCAAATGTTGTTCCGTCTTTTCAAATTTGATTTTTGGACCGTTCTCTATGGCAATAATTTCTTTCAGCGGAAAATATTCTTCAATATGTGCAATGACAGGCAATGACTTCACCGCCATCGAATCATCATTGGTTATCAGGTGAATAGTATCTGTCACAAATCCCCAATCCTTTCTTTTGACACCGTCATATTTTACAATCATTTTCGAAATCTCTTTAGGCTTAAGTATGGTTTTTTTTATTGATACCCTCATAAAGTTGGTATCGTATTGCAGCTGTTTCAATTGAATGTCTTTAGTGCCTGCGTTGTAAAATTCATATTCCCTTTTTTCCGGCAGGCCTGTTCTCAC
>JANYCH010000260.1 GCA_025360395.1 Cytophagales bacterium
TCACTTATTACAAAACTTTTTTTTGTTAAACGAATAACATCTCTGACAGATTGAAAAATACCAGGTCCCTTCCTTCCGCTAAGCATTGCCCTAACCCGATATACTATACCCAGAAAAAAAGTGCTCGAAAATATAACTAAAAGAAAACCAATCATTTAATTATATAATATTAGCGAATGTCAATAAAAATAGCAAAAACATAAATGCAAAGCCATAAATTAAATAATGTTGTAATTTCCCTGTTTGTAAAAAGGCAAAATATTGCATAAAGTGCTCACTTCTCGCTACAAACTTTTTAATAAAATTTCTGTCAAGCGCATCAAAGGAATGCGTTTCATAAAGTTGATTAATTGGAAATATATCTTTCTTTTCCAGGAATATGCCTTTTTTTACTAACCCTAAAACAGGCGAGGCATAAATCATAAACAACTGACTGAATGATGATGAAGTATATTGGAGTTTTGGAGTTTTTACAAGGTATCCACCTCCCCAGGTAGGGCCGTAAATTTTTTTTGATTTTGGTACTAAATAATACCTGATTGCCACTAATATTAATACCAATACCAAAAATACCATTGTAGCTAAAGCTATATTTTGAGAAGAATCAAAAAGCCTGCTGGCAATAGTATGCGTCTTCGGTACAAACATATAAACAACATTGTTAAGCAGATTTATGTACCTAAAAGGAAACAAATCAACACTCAATATCAGCAAAACAAAAATAACCTGTGGAACTATTAACCATAAGTTGGCTTCTGAGGCAAATCGAGCCCGCTCCGTTCTGGGTGTACCCAAAAAAGAGATACCAAACATTTTAGTATAATTAAAAATGGATAAACCGCCTGATAATGCCAGGACTATCAAAGCGATTAATAAAAATACTTCAGCATTTACCTTGCTTGCATTAAGTCCTTCTAAAATTCCTCCATATAATAAGAATTCAGAGATAAAGCCATTAAAAGGTGGAAGACCACAAATGGAAAGTGATGCAATTAAAAATAACAAAGACGTTATAGGCATAGTTTTAACTAAACCTCCCATTTGGTTCATATTCATCATATTAATGCTATTTTGAACAGAACCCGCTGCCATAAACAATAGACTTTTAAACATAGAATGGTTAATAATGTGCAACAATGATCCGCAAAGCCCTAAATAAGCCAAAGAATAATCCTGTACACCAATACCCAGGAAACCAATTCCTAACCCCATGATTATAATTCCAATATTTTCAACAGAACTATAAGCTAAAGCCTTTTTCATATCATTTTGAATAATGGCATTTATGATTCCATATATAACTGATAATGAACCAATTATTATCATAAATATTCCAATATCAACCTGGCTGTCCTGAATAAAGGTCATTACCCTGATGATTCCATATATTCCAAGTTTTTTCATTGCACCACTCATGAGTGCAGATATGTGCGGCTGCGCCGATGCATATGTATCCGGAGACCATGTATGCATCGGAATTACTGCAAGTTTGAAACCAAATCCACAAAAAAACAGAAGGAAAATTGAAAAATCTGAATAGTTATTACAATATGAAATAATAGAAGAAAAATCTGTTTGGCCAGTTCTTAAATACAACAAGGCCACAGCTACCATCAGAAAAGTAACGCCAATGTGCATATGTACCAAATAGCTTAGACCAGATCGAATAGTTCTTAACTTCTCATGTTCAATTATGACAATAAGAAATGCGCAAAAGGACATAATTTCCCAAACAATCAAAAAAGCCATCAGATTTTGGACCATGCATACCATATACATTGATATGATAAGATAATTATAACCAATTACATACATATTCATTCTTGAACCATCTCTTTCTGGTTTCATGTACCCAATTGAATATATGGAAACTAATAAACAGGAAACGCTGATAATGGCTATAAAAACTGCAGATAACAGATCCGCCTGAAATTTAAGTTCTCCAATAAATGGTAACTGATAAACAGGATATTCGACCTTGCCTTGTTGAATAATATTAAAAACTACAAATGCACCAGAGAGTGAAAGCAAAAGTGAAGTTCCAAGATTAAAATAAATTTTAAAAATGGAGGGGATAAAAATGACTAATGGAACAGCCAGAGCCAACATCAAAACTATATATGCTAGAGATTCCATTAAAGAGTACAATGAGTAAACATACTTTTGTAAAAGGTAATAAAAATTAAAACAACGTTAAAGGAGTCAATTACTTTACTCCGAAATCAAACATGATTTCATCTTCTAATTTTCCAGTAAGCCTGTCTCCAATTTTTATCTCCCCTACTCCGGATGGCGTACCTGTAAAAATCAGATCCCCTATTTTAAATGTAAAATATTCAGAAACAAATGTGATAATTTCATCGATATTAAAAAGCATCTGTGAGGTATTTACATCCTGCTTTTTGATGCCATTCTGATAAAACGAAAAATTAATATTTTGAAGATCGTTGAAATTTTCCTTTGAAAGAAATTTAGAAATAACAGCCGAATGATCAAATGATTTACATAACTCCCATGGCAATCCTTTATTCTTTAAACTATTTTGAAGATCTCTTGCAGTAAAATCAACTCCCAACCCAATCTGGTCATAATATGTATGGGCAAATTTTTCGGCAATATGCCTGCCTTCTTTGCATATTCTGATAACAAGCTCACATTCATAATGAATTTCTTTTGAAAAGGAAGGGTAGTAAAATGGAAGGTTGTTTCTAAGCAAAGATGTATCTGGTTTTAGAAAAATAACAGGAGCCTGAGGTCTTTCACTATTCAACTCTTCAATATGAGCTGCATAATTCCTTCCAACACAAATAATTTTCATAATGTTAAGTTAAACTGCAAATGTAGGATTTTGAAATTTATAATGACCAAGGCTAATATTAGTACCTAAAATACAGAATTATCAAACAGAGTTACGAACATCGGATGGAACGGCATGAATATTTTTCAATAATTAACAAAAAAAATACTATGAATTTCAAATTCTTATTAGGGCTCGCCGCAGGAATCGGGGTAGCATACTTCTTTACTTCTAAAAAAGGACAAGACTTTTTAGAAGAACTTGGTAATTCAGCATCTGATCTTATGGACAAAGGCGAGGATGTCTGGCAAAATGGAAAGGATAAGGCAGATAAATTTTCAAACCTTACCGAAAACTTCGTGAAAAATCAATTCTAAAATATATATGCAATGGAAAATTCAACTTTAACCAAAAGCAGGTTTTTTGCAAAAGACTATGCTGATTACGATAGCGCCATGAGCGCCTATGATAAAATGAAGGCCAGAGGTTACAGCGATTCTGAAATTGCTTTGATCATGTCTGAAGATACAAAAAACAAGTACCATTCTACAGAAAACCATCCGGAAAGGCTTGAGCATGTAAATAAAACAATGGAAGGTTCTGGAATTGGTTCTGCCATTGGAGGCGTTGTTGGGGCAAGTGCAGCAGCAATCGCAGCAATTGGAACATCATTGCTTATTCCTGGTTTA
>JANYCH010000269.1 GCA_025360395.1 Cytophagales bacterium
GTTGATAACTTTATCTGTTATGACGATGTGAATTATATCAATAAAGGTTGGATAAACAGAAATCAATTATTAGTAAATGGAACAGCCAATATGTTTACCATACCACTAATACAGGCAAGCCAGAATAAATTAATAAATGAAATTGAACTATCACCAGAACTAAAATGGAAAGAAAAATTACTAAAAACAATTGAATTAAGTTATAAAAAAGCACCACATTTTGCAGTTGTTTATTCTTTAATAGAGGAAATCATAATGTTTCCTGATATAAATTTATCCAATTTTATATTTAACAGTTTAGTTAAATTATGCCAGTTTTTAGAGATAAATACAAATTTAATTAAAAGTTCTTCCATATATCAGAATACCCTCTTGAAATCCCAACATAGAATTCTTGATATATGTTTAAAAGAAAAAGCCAGTCAATACATTAATCCTGTGGGTGGAATGGAGCTGTATTCTAAAGATTATTTTTTGCAGCATAATATAATTTTAAATTTTATTAAAGCCCGGCCATTAGAATATAAACAATCCGGCAAGCAATTTGTATCATGGTTGTCTATCTTAGATACAATCATGTTTAATTCAAGAGAAGAAACAACTCTTTTGCTAAACGAATTTGATTTGGTATGAAGTATAAATATGGTGTATATGCTTCCGGAGGAGCCTCAAGGCTTATCAAATTTTTTAGCCAAACAAATAATTTAGATACCTTTCGTTTAGAATATGTTTTTTACGATGGCAATAGATCTGAAATATCAGATGGACTCAAGAACAGCTTTTATTTAAATGTAATTTGTCCTGATAATATTGAATTGACATCAAAAAAAATATCAAGTCAGCAAATCAGTGATAAAATTCTTGAATTATCCAAGAAGTTTGATGTTGATTATATTTTTTGTTTTGGTGATAAAATATTGAAATCACCTCTTATTGATCATTATAGTAATAAGATTATAAATTTCCATCCATCATTATTACCATCGTTCCCCGGCTTACATTCAATTGATCAGGCTTTAAAAACTTCAGTTCAAATTTTAGGCAATACAGCCCATTTTATTGATAAGGGAATAGATACTGGTCCGATAATATTACAATCTGTTTTAGCAAGGAAGGACTATAAGGAATATGAAGACGTTCTTTCACTTCAAATAAGAATGCTTGAAAAAATTTGGATGTGGTTAGAAGGTGATAAAATTCAAATTAAAAATAACATTGTGTCTATTCTGGATTCGAGTATTAAAAGCGAATTTTATTCGGCTTAATTTTAAGAGTAATAGTCTTAAAATAGAATGTTAAAGCTTGTTAGCTAAAATATATGATGTTAAGTGTTTGCATGATTACTTATAATCATGAAAAATTTATTGAACAGGCAATTCAAAGTGCTATAGATCAAGTAACCAATTTTGATTTTGAATTGGTAATTGCTGAAGACCGGTCTACTGATAGAACAAGAGAAATTTGTTTTAGGTTGAAAGAGCAATACCCAAATAAAATTAAACTCATAACAAGGGATCATAACGTTGGGGCACATAATAATTTTATTGAATGCTTTAATTCATGCAAAGGAAAATATATTTCACTATTGGAAGGAGATGATTACTGGACAGATGTAAATAAATTGCAGCAACAAGTGGACTTTTTAGAAAACAATTCAGACTACGCTATTTGTTTTCATAATTGCCTTGAAAAATTTGATGATAAATCAAAAGAGGATTTTCTTTACTGCCCGTCTGATCTACCTGATACCTTGATACAGAGAGATCTTATAGATAAAATGAATTTTATTCCAACCTGTTCTGTAGTTTTCAGGAATAAACTCTTCAAAGAATTTCCCTTATGGTATAAGAGTTTGGGAATGGGAGACTGGACCCTTCATATATTGAATTCTAACTTTGGGAAAATTAAATTCTTTAACAAAGTTATGAGTGTACATAGATTGCATGACGGAGGTGTTTGGACAGGCAGTAAACAAATACGTAATGAAAAACTTATAATAAATGCCTTAGGTGTACTGAAAAAGGAATATCCTAAATTGAAAAATGACATTGCTGAAAAAATTGCAATGTTTGCAGAACCTATACTTTGGAAACATTATAACGACAAAGATTTTAGAGAATCTTTTAAATATTTTCTTTTGTATTTTAGTAATACTAAAAGTAGTCCCCAACAATATTTATTTTTACTAAAATTAGCTTTAAGGTCGTATTCTTTAGGAAATAAAAATTTAAAAGAACAACCTTTATAACTTTTGATTAAATATGAAATAAGCATTTAATTAAATCTTTATAATAATCAATAGGTTTTGAACTCTAATAGTATTAGGAGGATTTTATTAAAATGTTAATTGATTTACTATCAAATTTAGAAAATGTCTATTCGAAATGAAAATCAACAGAATATTCTGTCATATAAAATTCTTATTACTTAAACAAAGGGTAAAAATTGAATATATAATTAAAACAAATCTTTATGCTTAAAAAGTTAAAATCACTTATTGTAAATAGTTATAATAAAATAGAAGAAATAAATGGAAATCAAATAGAGTTTAAAAAAAGTTTAGAAAAATTCGACAACGACTTAAGTGGTATTAAGATAACATTGGGAAAATTTTTAACTAATTATAATAATCAATTAAAAGATATTCAAAATATACAAGATGTTGAATTTCAGATATTTTCTCAATGGGGAGACGATGGCATAATACAATTTTTGATTAACAAGGTAAAACCCAAAAATAAGATTTTTATAGAATTTGGTGTACAGGATTACACTGAATCTAATACAAGATTTTTATTAATGTCTAATAACTGGTCAGGACTTATAATGGATGGTGATGAAAAAAATATTTCTAAAATTAAAGCTAGGGATTATTATTGGCAGTATAATTTAAAAGCAAAAGCCGTATTTGTAACATCTGAAAATATAAATCAGCTTATAAGTGAGGAAAATTTTCCTGAAGAAATAGGTATTTACCATATAGATATAGATGGTAATGATTACTGGATTTGGAAAGCAACATCAAACATTTCTCCTGAAATTGTTATAGTAGAATATCAGAGTCTTTTTGGGTTTGAAAGAGCTATCACTACACCTTATGACTCAGAATTTGTTAGAAGTAAAGGACATTATAGTCATTTGTATTACGGAACTTCTCTTTTATCATTGTGTGATTTAGCTGAAGAAAAAGGTTACTACTTTGTAGGTTGCAATTCAAATGGTAACAATTCTTATTTTGTGAGAAAGGACAAAATAGGAAATTTAAAACCTCTTACAGCCAAAGAGGGATATGTCTACTCGCAATTCAAAGAATCAAGAGATAAGAATGGAAATTTATCTTTATTAACAGGTGAAGATAGATTGAAGTTATTGCAAGGAATGCCGGTTTTTAATACCAGGACCAATAGTATAGAAAGTTTATAATATATTTCATGTTAAATATTAGTAATTTATACTTAAGAAATTGCAGTATTTTTCAAGTTGAAATTATAGATTTACTAATATCATATCTTTAGCATTATAAAAATATTGCCAATAGATAAAATTCATTCCGCTTGTTTTAGAAGAATTCTTTCTAAAACATTAAACGTCTCAAATGAAAATTTTAATTATAGGTTCCAAAGGTTTTATAGGATCACACGCCTTTCGCTTTTTTAATTCTAAACCTGAAAACGAGGTATGGGGTTGTGATGTTATGGTTGATTATGGAGCTGAAAGATATATATTGATTGATGCCACAAATGCCGATTTCGAAGATCTGTTTAAAAGTCATTCTTTTGATATTTGCCTAAATTGTGCTGGTGCAGCCAGTGTGCCCGATTCACTCGTAAACCCTTTAAGGGACTACTTTCTAAATACAAAATACATATTTCTTATTCTTGAAGCCATAAGAAAGCATGTTCCATCATGTAAATTTTTAAACTTATCAAGCGCCGCCATTTATGGGAACCCACAATACCTCCCCATAGATGAATCACATAAAATACAACCTATGTCCCCTTATGGATGGCATAAATATCAAAGTGAGATCATCTGCCAGGAATTTGCGGAGATGTTCAAAATTTCAGTTTGCTCATTGCGTATTTTCAGTGCCTATGGACCAGGATTGAAAAAACAACTGTTCTGGGATATGTACCAGAAGACTAAAAATTCCGAATCAGTTACCTTATATGGAACTGGGAATGAATCTCGGGATTTTATTTACATTGACGACCTTATTAATGCTATTGAGGTTATTATAAAGAATAATAACCAAATTCATCAGGTTATTAATATAGCAAACGGTGAAGAAATAACAATTGGGGAAGCCGCACATCTTTTTTATTCCAATCTTCCATACAAGGGGAAACTTTCCTTCAATGGTGCAAAAAAAGAAGGTGACCCTGTGAACTGGAAATCAGATATAAGCAAACTCAAAGCATTTGGTTACAAGCCACAGACTACTTTTGAAGAAGGGCTAAAAAAATATATTCAATGGCTAAGAGAAAACGCATAGGGATAGTCTTTGATGACTTTGGCGGTTTGTGGACAGGTGGTACCTACTACATTCTGAATCTTATTAAAGCATTGAAATTACTTCCGCAGGAAACATTGCCGGAACTCGTCATTTTCTCTAATCAAGAAAATGAATTTAAAATGATTGAGGAAACTGGTTATCCATTTCTACTAAGGTGTTATAATATTGAAAAATTTAAAATAGAGCCTGCTTACACATTTTTAGAACGTATCATAAATAAAGGCTCCAGGATATTATTCAAAAAAAACCTTATTGACAAAAGGCCTGACAGATCCGATCTGTTATTTCTTTTCCCTATCCTAGACCCTCTTTTTCACAAACTACCAGGCCTACCACATTATCATCCTTATTTTCTTGAAAGAATCCCGAAAGTGTACTGGATCCCCGATTTTCAGGAACATTACCTTCCTCAGTTTTTTAATCAGGTAGATATTGATTACCGCAAATCGTTTCAGAAAAAAATTTCCCAGGAAAAAACAACGATTGTATTCAGTAGTAAAGATGCGGAAAATGATTTTAAAAAATTTTATCCAGGTTCTGTTGCCAAAACTTTTGTGTTGAATTTTGCAGTTTCACATCCGGATTATCATCACATTGACTGGCAAAATATTAAAGACAAGTATGATCTTAACAAACCATATTTCTTTTCACCAAATCAATTCTGGAAACACAAAAACCAAATTGTAATTTTAGAAGCAATTAAATTACTGCAACCAGATAACGATGATATTCTAATTGTATTTTCAGGTAAAGAAACTGATTTACGAAACCCTGACTATATTAATTTTCTGAAAGATTTTATAAGGGAAAACAAACTGGAGAAGAATGTACGCTTTTTAGGTTTTATTGATAGGCTGGAACAGCTTCAGATCATGGAAAATTCAATCGCTGTTGTTCAGCCAAGTTTATTTGAAGGTTGGAGTACTGTAGTAGAAGATGCAAAGGCAATGAATAAATATGTTATTGCCTCAGATCTTAATGTTCACCAGGAACAACTCCAGCAAAATAGAAGTTTTTTTAAACGCAATAGTCCTTCCGAACTGGCCAGAGTGCTTAATAGCTTAGTTGAGAACAGGCCAAAAATCAATGCAATCAACTACAATTCCAATCAAAAGAAGTTTGCCGAGGATCTAATGAGGCTATTAAAAGAAAATAATGTATAATTTAACTGCATGATCGTAGCTAAGCTTATGGGTGGCATGGGAAACCAAATGTTCCAGTATGCTGCTGCACGTAGAATAGCCGAAGTAAGGAAAACTCAGATTAAGTTGGATCTTTCCTTTTTAATGGCAGCTCCCCCTGATCATACTGTTATCAAAAGAAATTATGAACTGGGAGTATTAAGTATTATTGAATCTTTTGCATCAGAACCTGAAATAAAGGACATCTTTTTTAAGAATTATGGAAAACTGATATCCAGGTTTAGGGAAAAGATCCTTCCAACATGGTTTGTCCGTGAGCCTTATTTCAACTACCAGGACTTTCTAAAAAAGGCTCCTTCAAGGACCTATCTGGATGGTTATTGGCAAACTGAAAAGTATTTTATAGATATTGATGCTATCATCAGAAAAG
>JANYCH010000312.1 GCA_025360395.1 Cytophagales bacterium
CTGGCTCCGCCCGCAAGTGTCACCACCGCCGGGCTCGGACCTGTTGAAAGCGACACATTGACCGGCAAGAGTGTGCTACCCACCGCCGCCGACACATTGTTCGCCGCCGTGTCGCCCGTGTTGTTCACCGTCAGGCGCACGGTGATAAAGTTGCCCGTGCCGATGTTGGAGGGCGTCGCCTGCAGGCTCAAGAGCTGAAGGCTTGCGGGCGCCTGAATGGTTAGAAGATTGCTGCTTATTGAAACTATTGTCATTCCTAAAATGCTGAACAACAATAAAATATATAACTCAAATTTTTTATCTGATAGTGAAAGTTTAGAATGCTCAATTAAAAAACTTCCCAGCAAACCGGATAAAAATGCAAGATGAAAGAAAAAAGATGAGTAGGCCGATTGCTTAAATAGAGGGATTTCAGATAGTAATTTATTTTGAAATAAATATGCAAAAATAAGTGAAACTATAAATATCAGGATAGGCCAAAACTTTGCATTTTTTACAAAAACGGATGCTAAAATGAGAAATAAAATGCCGCCTGTTAAAATACATTGCGAAGTAAATCCAGCTAGTCCGTTTGTTAAACTATGTATTTCCAGAGGATTAATTGAAACAAGCTTATTTCCCAAAATAGATTATGGCTGGTTTAAGTTTTAGAATAATTTATTACCAAACCAGTTCCCTAAATGTAAAAGCTGGTTTCTTTTTATTTTAAATTGACAAATTTAACCTTTAGTTTATGAATTCATGATCTTTTGCAATTGTTTTGAGAACTTCTTGTTCATACTATTTCTATCTTTGCTCTAAATAATTGACTGTGCCCAAGTTTCTAATACTTTTTATATTATTTTTTGCATTGATCTTCCAAACCAATGCGCAAATTGTTCAGGAAGATTTTAGTGAAGATGAAGCATTTGCATATAAGGCCGAATTAACAGCAGGAGTATTATTTCACACACTTGGCGGGATTCCAGGTGGAATCAGAGTAAAATATGCCTGGCAAAGAGAAAAAAAAATCAAACAATTCAACAACATATCTCTCGAAATTGTAAATATTAAGCATCCGAAGGAAGTAAGGCTGGCAGCTGATTCTGGGAACGGATATTTTATCTATGATAAAGTGAATTTTTTATTTGTGATAAGGCCCAACTACAGCAGGGAATATTTGCTGTTCAGAAAGTCTTCGGAGGAGGGATTGGAATTAAAGCTTATAACTAGTGTTGGGCCTTCCATCGGTCTTATAAAACCATATTATATTATAGTAAGCAATGGTCATGGCAAAACCTCCACTGTTCAGTATAGTTCAGACGTACCATATCAAAGAATATTAGGAAGCAGTTTTTTTTCTGGATTTGATGCAATGTCTGCCACAATGGGGCTCAATGCAAGGGTTTCACTCGAATTTGGTATCAGTACCTGGGATACTTATGTGACTGGGGTTGAACTAGGTTTCATGGTTGAAGCGTTTACTAAAAAGATTGTCATCATAGAAAATGCAAAAAATAGGTCAGCCTTTTCTTCCGCATTTATTAACATCTATTTTGGTAAAAGATATTAAGCCCACCAACCTTAAAAATGATTGAATTACCTACAATAGAATCAACATCACAAAGAGCCAAACGTCCCGACTGGTTGCGTGTCAAACTTCCAATAGGGAAGGAATATGCTAAAGTAAGACAGCTGGTAGATAAATATAAGCTCCATACTATATGTGAAAGCGGAAATTGCCCGAATATGGGTGAATGTTGGGGAGAAGGCACTGCAACCTTTATGATTTTAGGCAATGTTTGCACTAGAAGCTGTTCTTTTTGTGCGGTTTCAACTGGCAGGCCTAATGAATATGACGAAGACGAACCAAAACGAGTGGCCGAAGCAATTCATTTAATGGGTGTTAAGCACGCCGTTATTACTTCGGTCAACAGAGATGAACTCAAGGATAAGGGTGCTGAAATTTGGTATCAAACTGTAGTTGAAACAAAATTGTTAAATCCTGAAACTACAATTGAAACCTTGATACCAGATGTTCAAGGAAACTGGGATGCTCTGATCAGGATGATAAGTCCCGGCCAGGAAGTAGTCTCTCACAATATGGAAACGGTCAGGTCTTTATATAGAAGAGTTCGTCCGCAGGCCAAGTATGACCGAAGCCTTGAAGAACTTAAAAGAATAAAGGATTTTGGAAAAAGAAGTAAAACGGGTATAATGTTGGGTTTGGGAGAAACTTTAGATGAAGTTTACAACTCAATGGACGACTTGGCAAGCATTGGTTTAGATATTCTCACGCTAGGTCAATATTTGCAACCAACAAAGTTGCACCTTGAAGTAGCTGAATTTATCCGGCCCGAAACTTTTGCTATGTTAAAAGTAGAAGGCGAGAAAAGAGGGATAAAGTATGTTGAATCTGGACCGTTAGTCCGTTCCTCTTACCATTCCGAGAGACATGTAAACGTTTAGGTCCCTTAAAATGATAAAAGTTGGTATCGTAGGAGGTGCAGGATATACCGGAGGCGAACTTCTTCGGATATTAGTCCATCACCCTGAAGTTTTTATAGAATTTATTAATAGCAAAAGTAATGCAGGAAATTCCGTTTGGGAAGTTCACCATGATCTTATTGGGGATACAGACCTTAAATTTTCTTCAGAACTTTCTGACAATATAGATGTTTTGTTTTTATGCCTGGGTCATGGCGATTCATTGAAGTTTATTAATGAAAATCCGCAGTATTTTTCTAAACGAAAATTTAAACTAATAGACCTAAGTCAGGATTTCAGGATTCAATCAGGTATAAGCAGAGATGTAGAATTCATTTATGGTTTGCCGGAATTGAATAAGAATAAAATAAAGCAAGCTCAGAATATTGCTAATCCAGGTTGTTTTGCAACATGTATTCAATTAGGATTGCTTCCTCTTGCAAGTATTTCAGCTTTAAATAATGAAGTGCACCTCACAGCTATTACAGGAAGTACGGGAGCAGGGCAAAAACCAACGGAAACAACTCACTTTAGCTGGAGGGCAAATAACCTTTCAGTTTACAAGGCATTTGAACATCAGCATCTAAATGAAATCAAGCAAAGTTTAAGACAGCTCCAGCCCAGTTTTAAGGAAGAAATTAATTTTATCCCATATCGGGGTGACTTTCCAAGAGGAATTATTGCTAATATCCATGTCAAAGTTAATAAGGGGATTGATGAACTTTATGATTTATATAATAACGTCTACAAAGATCATCCGTTTGTTGTTGTTTCAAGGAAGAATCCTGATCTAAAGCAAGTTGTAAATACCAATAAAGCAATAATTTATTTAGAAAAGCATAATGATTATTTGCTCATCATAAGCTGCATTGATAATTTGGTGAAAGGGGCAAGTGGGCAGGCAGTCCAAAACATGAACCTGATGTTTGGCCTTGATGAAAAATCAGGATTAAAATTAAAGAGTTTAGGATATTAGTTAATAATAGAGATCGATGAAATTATTTGATGTATACCCTTTATATGACATAGAGCCAGTGCGGGCCGAAGGAGAATTTTTATGGGATTCCAAAGGTGATAAATACCTGGACCTTTATGGCGGCCATGCTGTTATTTCAATTGGGCACAGTCATCCTTATTATGTTCAAAAAATTACTGAACAATTAAATAAAATAGGATTTTACTCCAATTCGGTAAATATTCCTCAGCAAAAAGAACTTGCCGATAAACTTGGTTTGATAAGCGGTTATGATAATTATTTTTTATTTCTTATCAACAGCGGGGCGGAAGCAGTAGAAAATGCCTTGAAACTGGCCTCTTTTAAAACAGGGAAAAAGAAGGTTTTGGCCTTTTCTAAAGCTTTTCACGGACGAACCTCTGCAGCAGTTGAAGTCACTGAGAACCTGGCAATCCAAGCCCCTATTAACAGAAATGGTCATTGTATATTTCATCCCTTAAATAAGTTGGAGGCGCTCGAAGCGCATTTTTTAAATGGAGACCTCTCATCAGTTATAATTGAAGGCATTCAAGGCGTAGCAGGAGTGAATGTGCCAACTAATGATTTCCTTAAGAAGCTTCGAACATTATGCAGCAAACATAAGGTTGTCTTAATCCTGGATGAAATTCAGTCTGGCCATGGAAGAAGCGGAAGGTTCTTTGCACATCAGCATGCTGATATAAAAGCAGACATAATTTGTATGGCCAAAGGCATGGGGAATGGGTTTCCAATAGGGGGAATTTTAATTAGTCCTGATTTCGAATCTTCACATGGTTTGCTGGGAACAACGTTTGGTGGTAACCATCTTGCTTGTGCGGCAGCAATAGCTGTTATTGATGTCATAAGATCAGAAAATCTTATACAACATGCAGCAGAAGTTGCCAACCCATTTATAAAAGAGCTTGAATCAATGTCGGGTATAACTGAAGTTCGTGGCAAAGGATTAATGATTGGTATTGAGTTTGATTATAATATAGAAAAGCTTAGAAAAAATATCCTCTTCAAACATCAGATATTTACCGGCAATTCTTCAAATAAAAATACTATCAGGATATTACCAACACTCAATATTCCTTCTTCAAGTTTGGATATGTTTTTAGAAGCCTTGAAAAAGGAAGTAAGTGTTGCAGTATAATGAAGAAGTCAAGGATCATTATAGAATATTGCACTCAATGCAACTGGCTCTTACGAAGTGCCTGGATGGCACAGGAACTCCTTACTACTTTCTCACTTGAAATTGGGGAGTTAACATTAAAGCCCGGAACCGGTGGGATATTTCTAATTTATGTTGACGACAAACTGATTTTCGACAGAAAATTGGTAGGGTCTTTCCCTGAAATTAAAATTTTGAAGCAAAATGTTCGGGATATAATCGCACCAGAAAAACCCTTAGGTCATTCAGAAACAAATCGTTAGCTATTTTAAAAAGGATAATTAAATTATTTCCAGAAATATTTATATCCACTACTTTGTTTTTTAAATTAATTAAAACACTTTTGCACCGCTTAAAAAGGGATTAAAACTTTTAAGGCTAATCTAACTAATAATAAAGAGTTTTTACTTGCTAATAGATAATAAATTGAGAGTCTTTTCAGCAAAGGTATTTTTACCTGTCACTCTGCTAATTCTTATTAGCATCCACTCCGGAGCCGTTAC
>JANYCH010000036.1 GCA_025360395.1 Cytophagales bacterium
AATGAAACGCTCCACCGACCTGTAAGATTATGGCTCGTTTTGCACCAGCTACTTTCATTTTTTCACATGCTTCTTCAACTGCAGCCACGGAACCTGATATAACCAATTGACCCGGGCAGTTATAATTAGCACTTACAACAGTTCCATTTGATATGGATTTACAAATTTCATCTACCTTCTTATCTTCCAATCCCAGAATGGCAGCCATTGTGCCGGACGAAGCTAAGCATGCTTCCTGCATGGCCATAGCCCTTTTTGATACAAGTACCAAGCCATCTTCAAAAGTTAATGCTTTTGCTGCAACCAGGGCAGAGAACTCACCAAGTGAATGCCCTGCAACCATTTGAGGATCAAATGTTTCGGCTGACAAAGCCATTGCTACCGAATGCACAAAGATAGCCGGTTGTGTTACTTTAGTCTGTCTGAGGTCGTCTTCCGATCCTTCAAACATTACTTTGGTGAGTTCAAATCCTAATATTTCGTTTGCTTTTTCAAATAAAATTTTTGCCTTTGTGCTCGATCCGTATAAGTCTTTCCCCATTCCGGAAAATTGTGAACCCTGGCCTGGAAATATATAAGCTTTCTTCATTTTGTTAGATAGCAATAAGTGAAATTGCGTACTTATTACAAGTATAAAAAATGTTCAATAAATTAACAAGGAATTAAGCATTCCATAAAGGTATATGCATATTTTACTCTAGTTTATCGTATAATCTGGATCCAACCTTTAAGGTCTTTGGTTGGTGCATTTTCATCCGGAGATATGAATTTCACTTTTGCAGTGTAAAAATAAACCCCATCTGGCAGGCCTGAACCATCCCAATTTATATTGACATCATTGTTGTTTTCAAATACTTTTGAACCCCATCGGTTAAAAACACTAAACTTCACAGATTCTACAAATCTTGGAGAAGGAGGTATGGGCCTGAAAAGGTCGTTTATACCAGAATTGTCTGGTGTAAATACATTCGGTAGTTCAAACAAAAAACAATTTTCAAGGCAAACTTTATTGCTCTTTGCACTTTCATTTCCAACATTATCGAAAGCAGTAATGGCATAGCAACCGGATACAGAATTAAGATTTGAATGAATAAATGAAGGGAAATCTGTAGTATCTGTTTTGGCTAAAAATGTCATTTCCTCATCAGAAGGTTTAGAAGAAAAATACACTTTATAACCTACAACCTTAAAACATGGAATTGAGCTTGTTACTTTAGACCAGCTGAGGGCATTTTTGAATGGGTAAACCTGGTTAAATGTATTGCAATCATAAAAAAACTCTTTTAAGATTGGAGCTATTGGCGGAACGTCATTCAGAACAGTGCCTTTGACTATAAAAGAATTATTAAAAATGGTATCGGGTTTAATCCTTGGGTTTTTGTAGCTCCCGGAAGTTGTCACAAAATATGTTAATGTGTCACAAAGTGCTTTATTGTTGTTTTTGAAGGAACCATAATCTGTGTATGAATAAGAAGCCTGGTTTTGAGTAAAACTTACACTGTCAATTTTTACAAAATTAAGGTCATTTTGACCTTTTCTCCATATGATATGAAATAAACCGTTTACACCATTTTGCCAGGGGGTAAGGGCATTCCAATCCAGCTTTATCCCTTTGCTTACTGAGGTAGTTTTCAGTGCAACATTACTCGCTATCTCTGATGAATCTGCCAGAGTGATTGTCGTCCCTTTAGTCTTGTATATTAACTGAACGAAATACACATAATTTGTAGATGGTAAAATGTCTTTGTCAAGGTAGCTTGAATCATATAAAAAGCTTGTTTCGGGAACTTCTTGCAAAAGCTGATATGATGAACTTCCAGTCGCTTTTTTAAATAATTTATATTTAAACGGTGCCAGGATTTTATTTGTGTCAACATCAACAGGTTTTACCCATTTTATCAGGATTTGGTCTTTAGAACTACCTTCAAAGGAAACCTTGGTTATAATAGGAGCGATCAATGGCAGTTCTACACATTTGTTTTTAGAAGGATATGAATTGGTTGTTTTTCTAAAATTATCAATAAAAAGGGCTGAAATTGAATATGAATAAATATTTCCTCTTTTGGCGGTACTATCAGTGAAAGTTGTAGTTCCTATATCAACTGAACCAATTAAAACATATTCATCGTTAGGCTTTCCTAAGACACAATTTTTGATTTTTACAGTATCGCAGCCAACCCTGCGGTAAATTTCCATTTTACGGGCTGTACTTACACAGGGATAGGTATCCCATTTTAATTTTATTTTGGTACTTAATGTGTCTGGGATCACCGTAAGACCAGTTGGACTTGGCCCAACAACAGTAAGATAAAAAGA
>JANYCH010000405.1 GCA_025360395.1 Cytophagales bacterium
GTGGCTAAAGCAGCAAGCTTAGGAGCATTTTACAGATTATTTGATGTTTGCTTTAGTAACAACGTTTCTAATTGGTCTAACATGCTGGGGGTCATTGCAGCCTTAACCATTACCATTGGAAGTCTGGGAGCTGTTTATCAATACAATATCAAAAGATTACTTGCCTATTCCAGTATTGCAAATGCGGGTTTTATGCTTATAGCCATTATGCTTTCAGGCAGTGTAGTATCCTCTGGAAATATGTTATTCTATGCAAGTGCCTATGCAATTGCCGTAATTTCTGCTTTTGGGGTTATTATGGTGGTTAGCAATAAAACCGGAAGCGATTCCATTGATTCATTTAACGGCTTAATAAAAACCAGCCCGTTAATGTCTGTTGTAATGACGATTGCCATGCTTTCACTAGCTGGGATTCCATTAACCGCTGGTTTTTTTGGGAAGTTTTTTATCCTATATAGTGCTATGTCTGAAGGTTATATTTGGTTGACAATTCTTGCTGTAATAAATTCTATGATTGGTATTTACTACTATTTCAAAGTGGTAATTGCCATGAATTTTAAGAGCCCTGCCAATGGGGAAGTTTACCAGGTTACAGGAATGCACCAGTTTGCTTTATTGGCAGGCACAGCGATTACATTAATTTTGGGAATGTTTCCTCAATTGATGTATCAATTGCTAAATTAACAATGAATCGGGATTTAAGATTTTGGATTTACAATTTCCGATCCCTCGTAATCCTTTTCCTGCTTTTTTTAAATTGGCAAATAGCTTCTGCTCAGGATACAGCTCAATACAAATTAAAAACAGGTGATTTAAACATTGGACTAGACAGCCGTTTTTTAAGTACACTTGATTCTGCATCGAACACTACTAATTCCACTACGGTAGAAGGCTTATCATTGAGGTATCAAAGTTCTATCATCCTCCATTTCTTTGATAAGAGACCTGATAGGAAGTTTAAAGCCGGGGATTTGCTTTCAGCTGAAATAGCGGCTGGCTTCATGCAATCCCAGGATCCATCACAAAAGTTACCTGCATGGTTCGCTTATAGGTTTGAAATGGGAGCAGCCTTCATTTATAATGCTAACAAAAACCTGCAATTAAATGCCAATTTGATATTATTGAGATTTTCAAGAGACTTTGTGACTCAAAATATCAGCGGTTCCGGTGTTGAGCTTCGTATAAGGTACAAAAGAATAATTATCGAAACAGGTCTTGGATCCAGGCAACTTAGGATAATTGGTTTTCCAATTCCATTTTTCAATAAAGAAGAAGAGCAGAACATGACCATCTTTGGATTTCGCTATTTGGTAACACAAACTCAAAATGCTGGAGCAAGATTGGAGATTATAAATAAAAACATTACAAAAAATGGAGATGGTTTATTGAACCTTAGATTTTATTATGGAAGGTATTTTTAGAAATCATATTTTCGTATAGCCAATTGGCTAATATGGTCTTTTGATATGAGTTAGAATCATTTTTAGTCGTGGCAAACACACACACTTATTCGATCTTACCAGGACGTTCCATTTTTGTTCCGCATCTTTTACAAGTACATAGATCAACAGAAGAATAAAACTTCTCCATTACCTCCGGCAATTGTTTCACTATATCTTTAACTTCTACATACTCTTCATACAACTTATTGCTGCAATTTTCACAAAACCACATAAAACCATCCCTTTCATTATCTGCTCTATATCTTTCAATAACCAATCCAATTGTGTTGGCAGGTCTTTGAGGGCAATGAGCTGTCCGGGGTGGCAATAAAAACATATCACCCTCGGAAATAATCATGTCCTGGACTTTATCCTCGACAATTACTTTTACTGTAATAGCCCCTTCCAATTGGTAAAATAATTCTTCACCTTCATTGTAGTGAAAATCTTTTCTTGCATTTGGTCCACCTACAACCATCACAATAAAATCTTCGTTTGCCTTAAAAATTTGTTGGTTCCCAACCGGCGGCTTTAATAAATGACGGTTATCGTCAATCCATCTTTTTAAATTAAAGGGCTTTGCTACGCTCATAAGTAGTTTTTAATATTTATATAAATTTTAAAACATCTGTATGTAATTATTAATAAGGTTTTAACACTACTTAATATTTATAATATTTGCTGATTTTAAACTTAATTGAATTTAAAGCATTTGTTTTTAGCACTTTGGCATATCAGGGTAAAATATATAACTTTGGTAAAAGGTAAATTACCACTAATAATATTCTTTTGAAATTATACAGAAATTACTTCCTGATTTTTTGTTTCGGACTGTTTACCCTTTCAAGTTTTGCACAAGGTAATAACGAAACTGATTACCTGAAAGAAGCAAATGAAGCCTTTGTTGAAAACAGGTTTGAAGATGCTTCCAGATTATTCAGAGAAATAATCAGGATTTCACCGGAAAATACTGAAGCTCAGTACCTGGCAGGATTGTCTACGTTTAAAAGTGGTCATAAAGCTGCTTCTTTACCCTATTTCAAAGCTGTTTATAAACTAAATCCCCATCATGACAAATTTCTTCTGAAATTTCTTGGAAGGACATATCAGCTAAACTATCAGTTCGATACTGCAATTGCCGTATTTAATGAATATAAAAATCATTTACACAAACATGAAAAGCATAACCAGGTTTTAGAAAAAGACCTGATAGATAAAAGGATACAGGAATGCGAATACGCCAAGGAGCTTATAAAAAATCCTAAAGATGTATCTATTGCAAATATGGGCGAGCAGGTTAATTCTAAATATGATGATTATTCTCCCGCTATTGTTGCTGACGAGCAGGCATTGATGTTTACTTCCAGAAGGGACACAGAAGAAGGCAATAATTTTTCAAAAAAGGAATATGCCTTTTTTGAAGAAGTCTTTATTACCGAAAAAAAGGATAGCATTTGGGCCGCTGCAAAGAGTCTGAGCGACAATGTTAATGGAAAAAAACACGATGCTTGTGTATCTGTTTCTCCTGACGGTCAAAAATTAATTGTCTATAAATCTAACCATATTTCTAAAGGAGATCTTTATTATAGTGATCTTAAAAATGGAGTTTGGACCGAGCCTGTAAAATTTGGAGGTGAAATAAACAGTAACTTTTTTGAACCTAGTGCTACAATAAATTCAGCAGAGAACCTTCTGATCTTTTCTAGCGACAGACCTGGTGGCTTCGGTGGTTTAGACCTTTACATAAGCAGGTTATTGCCAAATGGTAAATGGGGAAAACCTGAAAACCTGGGTGAAAGTATCAACACTATATATGATGAAGATGCTCCGTTCTTACAAACGGACCAACGAACACTTCATTTCAGTTCCAGCGGACATAATTCTATTGGAGGCTATGATATTTTTACTACTTATTATGATGGAAAAGATAAGAGTTGGTCTAAACCTGAAAACTTAGGATATCCGATAAATACTCCTGATGATGACCTCTATTTTAGCTGGAACAATGAAGGAACAAGGGCTTATTTCTCTTCAGTGAGAGAAGATACATATGGCGGACAGGATTTGTATGTGATGGATTTCCCAAATCTATCACCTCCTATGGTGGTATTGAAAGGAGTCGTGACAGACAAAAAAACTCAGTTGCCCTTGGGCTCGATGATAAAAATTTCAATTTATACTTTGGACAGCAACCAAATTGTAGGAATTTTTAATTCAGACAATGCCACTGGAAAATACATCATTGCCTTGCCACACAATAAAAAATATGGCATTCAGGTACAATCTGAAGGCTATATCCCATATTCTGATCATTACATTGCTCCTAAAATATTTGATTTCCTGGAAATTGTGAAGAATATAGAACTGCAACCTATTGACTCTGGAAATGTAGTAGTATTGAATAATATTTTCTTCGATTACAAAAAGACTGAATTTTCAAAATATTCTGAAACCGAACTGAAGGTTGTAGCTGATTTTATGATAAAAAATCCTTTTGTTGAAGTTGAGATCGGAGGGCATACAGATAGCATTGGTTCAGAAGCTTATAACCAAAAGCTGTCTGAAACACGCGCACTTGCTGTAAAAACTTTTCTGGAAAACTCGGGGGTTGAAAGCAAAAGACTCCTTTCAAAAGGTTATAATTTCAGCAAACCTATATCTACAAACCAAACACCTGAAGGCCGGCAATTAAACAGGCGTACTGAATTTATGATCGTAAAAGGGAAGGAACAAATAACCCATCTTTCTGAAGTTAAATAAATTCAATTGATCTTTTTAGGAAAGAGAATTTCCCAAATAAAATTTTTTCTTGCCTTTACATTTTCTGCTGTACTTGTTTTCCTTTTTATTCCTGTCATTGAGTTTCATAAATCATACTCAACAGTAATAGAAGATAGAAATGAAAAACTACTGGGTGCTTCAATAGCAGATGATGGACAATGGCGTTTTCCCAAATCAGATACTCTTCCTTATAAATTTGTTACTGCCCTTCTTCAGTTTGAAGACAAACATTTTTATATACATCCCGGATTTAACCCCTATTCTATTGCCAGAGCGTTTTATAAAAACATCAAGGCAGGAAAAGTTGTACAGGGAGGAAGTACTTTGACCATGCAAACAGTACGGCTCTCCAGGAACAATCCTGAAAGGACAATTTCAGAAAAAATTATTGAAATATTTTCTTCAATCCGCCTGGAATTTACACTGTCCAAACAGGAAATTCTTTCACTATACATTTCTCATGCCCCTTTTGGCGGGAATGTGGTAGGACTGGAAGCAGCATCATGGAGGTATTTTTCAAGAAAACCCAATCAATTATCATGGGGAGAATCTGCCCTTTTAGCCGTTTTACCAAATAGTCCTTCACTTATTTATCCTGGAAAAAACTATAAAATTTTGTTACAGAAGCGTAACAGATTACTGCGTAAACTATTATCAGAAAAAATTCTGGACAAAACCACCTGCGAATTAGCAGAATTGGAACCTTTACCTACTGGCCCTAAGCCATTACCAAGGTTTGCCGCTCATGCAATGGATAAATTAATTAAAGAAGGCAAAAAAGGACTTAGAATTAAAACATCAATTGATTTAAACAAACAGCTTAAAACGGCTGCTTTACTTAAAGTATATGGTAATAAACTCGTTACTAACTCTGTCTACAATGGTGCAATCCTGATCCTGGAGGTAGAAACAGGAAAAGTAATAACCTATATTGGTAATACTCAGGGGACAGATCCTCACTTAGGATATGATGTTGATATTATAAATTCAAGAAGAAGTTATGGCAGCCTTTTTAAACCGATGTTGTATGCTGCAATGCTGGAGGAAGGGACGCTCCTACCAAGGCAATTAGTTCCGGATGTACCAATAAATATTTCAGGGTATAAACCCCAGAATTTTTTTAAAGATTACGATGGGGTAGTTCCTGCAAACGAAGTGCTATCCCGATCTCTCAATGTTCCGTCCGTTAGGTTGCTACATGAACATGGGGTCCAAAAGTTTCAAGATATACTAATTAATGCCGGAATAACAACCCTTGACAAACCTGCAAGCCATTATGGCTTATCTCTTATTTTAGGAGGTGGAGAATCTACATTATGGGAATTGACGGGAATGTATGCTTCACTTGCCCGTACAGCTGTGCAAAGGCAAACCAGTTTTGCAACCCCACAATTAATATCTGATAGTATTATAAATTTAAAAGCCAATCAACCCTTGATAAGTCCAGCAAGTGCCTGGTTTACACTTCAAGCCATATCTGAAAGTAAAAGGCCGGGTAACGAGGGAGAATGGCTTCAATTTCCGTCCGAACAAAAAATTTCATGGAAAACAGGTACCAGCTATGGTTCCAGAGATGCCTGGGCAATTGGTGTTACTACTAAATATGCTGTAGGGGTTTGGTTAGGAAATGCCAGTGGGGAAGGAAGGTCAGGCTTAACAGGTATTAGTAGTGCTGCCCCACTTATGTTCGATGTCTTTGATTTATTAGAAAAAGCGGATCCAATCCCTAATCCAATTTCCGGAGTGACAACACTTTCTGTTTGTAAACAAAGTGGGTTTAAAGCATCAAGGTATTGTTCTGAAGTGACTGCAGAATTAGTACCACTTTCAGCAGGACGCTCTGTTCCTTGTCCTTACCATCAAATGATTCATTTAGATAAAAACAAAAGCCAGGTTAACAGCAATTGCTGCAATGTAAGTGATATGCAACACAAAACATGGTTTGTATTACCTGCTTTGCATGAATGGTATTACAAACCAAAACATCCGGACTATAAAAAATTACCAGACTGGAGCAAATCTTGCATACAAACAAGCAATTTTAAAAATATGGATGTCATCTACCCTAAAAGATATTCCAAGATTTTTATACCCCGGGAAATTACCGGAAAATTAGGAATGACTGTTTTTGAAGCTGCGCACCGGGAAAGGAAAGCTATTATTTACTGGCATGTGGATAACAATTTCATTTGCCAAACAACTGTTTTTCATCAGGTTCCTATGCAACTTGCCGAAGGATGGCATACGCTAAGTTTGGTTGACAACCTAGGGGAAAGCATTCAAATACGGTTTGAAATACTTTCTAAAAAGTAAATGATAGATTTTTGGGCCCTGCGAAATTGGTGGTTTTCCCTTTATGTGCTTAATTTTAAAAACTTTACTGAAAAATAAGTTAAGAAAATGTTAACTTTGTGAGTTCACCATCCACTCATCTGTGAAAACATCCCCGAAGCAATCTAAGAAAGAACTAGCAGCCATTGAAGAGGCAGCTGTATTAGCCAAGCAAAAAGAAGACAAAAGAAGATTGAAATCTTATGCTCCTGATACCTGGAAAAAGATTGAAAGCTGGGGCAGGGAATCTGGCAACCTTTCTCAACACTTGCAAGGTTACTGCTTTACCATTTCTGGCAGAATCAGGAAGAACATTGAATTTGAAGGCTTTGAACTTGCTAATGGAGTTAAGGTTTTAGATATTGTTGCAGAACACGCACCGGAATTACTGGTACTTGTAGAAAAACAACCTAAAATAATAAAACTAGAAGTAACACTTGATGTAATAGCGCAGGTTGTTTTGTGGGACAGGAAGAACAAAATCCTAAAGCCCATATCTTATACTTTTATGGCAGAATTGGCAACTGGAAAAAAACCTCTTTCTGAACAAAATAAAAAAATTGCAGGCTGGAATTTAGAAATCGTTCAAAAATGTGGCTTTTTATACAAACCATCGCCAAATGCAGACGTGATCAATAACCCAGTTAAAAAAATAACACCTGTTGGAATACCCCAATTGGCATAATCAATATTAAATAACATTCAGGACCGCAAAAGCACCAACTTCTGCGGTTTTTTTTTGATCAATTTTATCACTTTTTGATCCAATTAATATAATGGAAATTAAAAACAAAGAATCAGAAGGGAGCGGACTTTTCTACATAGAACAAGGGACGTCGGAATCAGCAGAACTTCAATATGTACTTCAAGTTCACGACCGGTTGATCATTCAACATACCTATGTACCTGAATCACTTTCAGGCAAAGGAATTGGCAAGCAATTGGTTGATAAAACTGTGGAATATGCGAGAGCGCGTAACTTAAAAGTTGTTCCTGTCTGCTCATTTGCTAAAAAAGTAATGACTGCTGATGCTTATAAAGATGTATTATAATGAACACATCAATTTAAACCAGCACCAATCATAAGTAATAGTTATGCAAACCCTCCAGGACCTTCTTTCAGGCAAATTACTTAACACAAAGAAGCTTAAACTGTCCTGCGGACTAACTGAATTTCCCAGGGAAATTTTTGCTCTGTCCGAAACACTGGAATTGCTGGATTTATCTGGTAATAAACTATCAGAATTGCCTTTAGAGTTGGGCATGTTCCAAAAACTCAAAATCATCTTTCTTTCAGATAATGTTTTTACAAAATTCCCAAAACAACTTGCTGATTGCCTAAATCTGGAAATGATTGGTTTTAAGTCAAATCTGATCTCTGAATTCCCTGAGAATTCACTTCCACCAAAAATTCGTTGGCTAATTCTTACCAACAATAAAATACCTCACTTGCCCAAAACAATCGGCCAATATAAATTTCTTCAAAAAGTGATGTTTGCAGGAAATGAATTAAAAGAATTGCCACCTGAAATGGCCGCTTGTACGAATATTGAATTACTCAGAATTTCAGCAAACAAATTTACCACCTTGCCGGAATGGCTACTTAAATTACCAAAGTTATCCTGGTTGGCTTTTGCGGGAAATCAATTTTCTACAATACCAGATATAGACAATAAACTTGAAGAAATTGATTGGGCGGAGTTTGAACCAGGCGAAAAACTCGGAGAAGGCGCTTCTGGTGTTATTTCAAAGGCCAGATGGAGTAGAAAAAACCAAGTAGTTGCTGTCAAAGTCTTTAAAGGGGAAGTAACCAGCGATGGATTACCAAAAGATGAAATGTTAGCATGCATTTCAGCAGGCAACCATCCAAATCTTGTAAAAGTAATTGGCAAAATAAAAAATCACCCAGTAAAAAAAAGTGGATTGGTTTTTTCACTAATTCCATCAGGATATAAAAATTTAGGAATTTCTCCCACTTTTGATTCCTGCACAAGAGATGTATTTGCCGAAGGAACAAGTTTTTCAATGAACCAAATCTTGAAAATTGTCAGGGGAATAGCTTCTGTTAGCGAACAAATCCATTCAAAAGGAATTTCGCATGGCGATTTATATGCACATAACATCCTAATAGATAAAAATGCCAATCCCCTTTTCGGAGATTTTGGGGCTGGTGCCTTCTATGATAAAAGTAATACCTATACCTCAGAACTACTTGAGAAAATTGAAGTCCGGGCATTTGGTTGTTTAATGGAAGATCTATTAAAGCTGGCAAAGCCCGAAGAAAAAACCTCTTTCAGATATAAAAAGACAAAAGCACTTCTATATGATTGCATGAAGGAAGTGGTAATAGAAAGACCTGTTTTTAAAGAGATAATTAATCAATTAAATGAGATACAATAGGTCAATTTAACAGGCCTTTCAGGATATTTTTTACTAATCCGGGCCCTTCATAAACGAATCCGGAATATAATTGTATCAAGTCTGCTCCGGCATCAAGCTTTTCTCTAGCGTCTTCATATGAGTGGATTCCTCCAACTCCAATTATGGCAAAAGATCTATTAGATTTATTGGAAAGGTATCTGATAACCTCAGTGCTTTTATTTTTTACAGGCTTGCCGCTCAAGCCTCCGGCTCCTATTTCAATAATTTTAAAAGGCTGAGTTTTAAGATTTTCGCGGCTGATGGTTGTATTGGTTGCAATAACACCTGCAATTTTAGTTTCATTGACGATTTCAATAATATCATCTAGCTGTGTATTGGTCAAATCAGGGGCAATTTTTAAAAATATTGGTTTTGCTTGGACTTGCTTTTCATTTTCAATTTGAAGAGTTTCTAAAAGCTTTTTTAAAGGTTCCTTTTCCTGCAACTCCCTAAGATTAGGAGTATTTGGAGAACTTACATTTACCACAAAATAATCTACACAATCATAAAGTGCCCTAAAGCATTTTAAATAATCATCAACAGCATTTTCATTTGGTGTAATTTTGTTTTTGCCAATATTTCCACCTATCACAATTTTAGTTTTTCTCCTTTTTAATCTTTCAGCAATAACTTCCATTCCGTCATTGTTGAAACCCATCCTATTGATCAATGCCTCATCAACCGGAAGCCTGAATAATCTTGGCTGATCATTACCAGCCTGCGGCAATGGAGTTACTGTACCAATCTCCACAAATCCAAAACCCAAAGATTCCCATTCATCAATTAAAAGCGCGTTTTTATCCAGACCGGCTGCCAAGCCGATTGGATTAGAAAATCTTAAGCCAGCAACAGTTTTACCCAATTTGCCTGAGTTAACCTTGTATACCGAAGCAAAGATTGATTTTGAAAAAGGTAATCCTAAAATAAATCTCATCATGCCGAATGTGATATGATGGGCTTTTTCAGGTTGAAAACGGAATAGGAAGGGCTTTAAAAGGGATTTGTACATCTTAAGTTCATTCAAATTAGGGCAGACAAATTGATAAGCCTATTCAACAAAGATAAAATTGCCGTTTGATTAAAAATATAGATTTTTGTATAAAAAATAATCTTGCCTTATCTATCTCCAAATAAATTTATAGAATTTCAGGACCTTGGCCTAATCCATTACCAGGATGCATGGGATCTTCAGGAAAAATTATTAAAACAGAAGGTAGAAGCTAAAATTGAAGCAAGCAGTTCCAACATTGAACCTGTAACAATCAACCATCTGTTTTTCTGCGAACACCCTCATGTTTACACCCTTGGCAAAAGCGGGAAAGAGGAAAATTTTTTACTGAATAAAGAATATCTGAAAAATATTGGTGCTGAATATTTCCATATTAACAGAGGGGGGGATATTACTTATCATGGCCCAGGTCAGTTAGTTGCCTATCCAATTTTTGATCTTGATAACTTTTTTACAGACATACATTTATATATGCGCTCCCTGGAAGAAGTTATAATACAAACCTGCTCACAATTTGGAATTACGGCTGGAAGAGTGGACGGCCTAACTGGTGTCTGGATTGAATCCGAAAGTCAAAATCCTCGAAAAATTGCTGCTTTAGGTGTAAAAACGAGTCGTTGGGTCACTATACATGGACTTGCCTTAAATGTTAACACAGATTTAAGCTATTTCAATCATATTGTTCCATGCGGGCTCATTGACAAACCAGTAACTTCCATAGAAAAAGAATTAGGAGTTAAAATTGAAATGAAGGAAGTAAAAAAAGTGATGAAAATGGCTTTTCTGAATATTTTTCAAGCATTTTCGATATAATCCATTTATAACTTTATTTTTCCACTAATGAACTAAGCAGGTTACAGGAGGAAAAATTTAAAAATTTGCTCCCCGTAATGATTACAAGGAGCAATTAGCACTATTTTATATACCTGAAATCATGCCCTGGCTGTAAATCAAGGAGAAACTCATACATCAACTGAATTACTTTATCAACATCCTCACTGTTGACTGTCTCGACCGTGGTATGCATATATTTTAAAGGCAAACTAATTAAGGCTGAAGGGGTGCCGCCATTTGCGTATGCAAACGAATCTGTATCAGTCCCAGTTGAGCGGGAAGCTGCGGCACGCTGAATGGATATACCTTTTTTATCCGCCACCTCAATAATCATGTTCAACAAATTGTTCTGAACTGCCGGTCCATATGTTACTACAGGTCCTCTTCCACATGCAATGTCTCCGCTTGTTTTCTTATCATAAAGAGGAGATTGAGTATCATGAAAAACATCTGTGATAAGGGCTACATCCGGCTTTAAGCGATTAGCAATCATTTCAGCACCTCTTAAGCCTATTTCTTCCTGAACTGCATTAACCACGTAAAGTGTATATGGTAACTTAATGTTGTTTTCCTTTAATAAACGGGCAACTTCTGCAATCATAAAACCACCAATCCTGTTATCGAGGGCGCGACCGACAAGGAATTTTTCGTTCATCACAAAAAAGTCTGCATCAAAAGTCACCACAGTTCCAACATGAATCCCCTTTGCAAGAATTTCATCCTTCTTTGCGCAGCCGCAATCAATTGTAAGGTTCTTTAAAGTTGGGATTGGTTCTTTGTCATTCTCCCGAACATGAATAGCTGGCCAGCCAAATACTCCTTTTACAATACCATTTTTTGTATGAAGGTTCACACGCATAGATGGAGCAATTTGCTGGTCGGAGCCTCCATTCTTCCTCACATAAATATAACCATCGTCTGTAATGTGGTTTACAAACCAGGAAATCTCATCTGCATGGGCTTCTATAACAACTTTGAAAGATTGCCCAGGATTAATTACTCCTACAGCAGTACCGTAATTGTCTGTAATTCTTTCGTCTATATATGGTTTTAAATAGTCAAGCCAAAGGTGCTGCCCGCTGGTTTCAAAACCTGTTGGGGATGCATTGTTAATATAAGATTCTAAGAATTTTAAGCTATTGTCGTTCATGTTAAGGATTTACAAATACAAATATAGGGTTAACAGCTAAGATCGATAAAAGAGATGCGAAAAATGTAATACAAAATAAAAATCTATCCGAAATTTCAAAAATTAAGGTATTAAGTTATTGGAATACCGTCATATCTATTGTAACTTTTAAAATGTTTATAACGTTCTATAAATAACTTATTACTAAGTTACGTCCATGAAAGAAATCAGAAAATCCTATTCCGCAGAGTCCAATATTCTATTGCTGTCTTATATTTTTTTAACAGCTTGTTTTTTCTCTTATCAAATGTTTGGCGTGAGTTTTCGGGATTTAACTGAATGGCACAAAGCCTATCTTGGAATGGTTTTGACCGGACTTGCGGTTTCAATTATGGTATTAATTGTATGGGAAGAAATGTTGTTTCCCGTAAAAGCACATAAGGTCAAAGGTGGTTTAATATTCAGAAACCATCAAACGAAACTGTTGACACAGCTTCTCCTTTATGCTATAATACCTGTCTTACTAGCTATTATTTATTTTGAATTTAAAGTTGACACTTTTCATTTTGTGATTTGGGTCATTGTATGTATGGTCCCTCCTATTGTTGAAAAAATAGTTTCAGGGCTAAATAATTTCAATGATTATTTAAAATTGACCTCTACCCAAATTGAATATAAAAATAATGAAAAAGAGGGCTGTTTTGATATAATAAATATTCAGGGTATTGCCATCCTCAATGATAAAGATGGTATTACCAAGATAATCCAGTTATTGTTAAAAAACAATGAAACAGTACTTATAGACCTTCATGAAATGGAATTAGATGCTTATTATGAATCTATTGATAATTTTATCATGGTGAAATATAAGACCTTGTTAAAAGATTTTAATTCGATTGGAAGGGCAAATTGAATTAATCAAAGCTATAGCAAACAAAAGAAAGGGTGTCAATTGGCACCCTTTCTTTTGTTTGTTCTCAAATATATGCCATCATGAAAAAGTGAAGGTTAAGAGTTGAAGAATTACTCGAAGAGATTAAATTCTGATTTATAATACAGAATATTGATAGGGTTGAAAAGAAAGCTTATTAGGTAAACTGGACATAGACCGATTCAATAATTCCAGATCACCTTGTCTTTAAAAAATGCAAACAACAAATAGTGCTTAGAAACAAAAATCCCCGTTATTTGCATAACTGGAATTTTCTTAATCTATCTTCCTGTTTAAGGGCTTTTATTATAATTTATCTCCAGCCACCACCAAGCGCCTGATAAATATCAACCATGGCATTGAGCTGTCTTTTCTTGATATCAATTAAATCAAATCTAGATTC
>JANYCH010000407.1 GCA_025360395.1 Cytophagales bacterium
TAAGAATTCAGGCGAGGTTACAGATGCAAACGCATTTAAATCAGATTTACAAGGGTATTCAGATAACAAAAAACCATTTGCTGAACATTTAAACAATACATTCGGAAAACAAGTAGGTTGCAGGATTAACCTGTCCCCCGCAGATTCAAAAGGGAATATATTAAACAACCTCGTAATGTCGAAGCACCTGTTAGATAAAGATGGAAGAATAGTCTTGTTTACAGAGGACTTTAGAAAGAAGTCAAATTCGAATGATGTTGATTTTTCCTATTACAATAAAACAAATTTTGAAAAGGAAGTAGTGGAGCTATGGTATAGAAGATTACTTGCTTATCTCAGATTAGGTGTACAGAATGGTTCATGGACCACCTCTTTATTTGAATTATATGATGGATTGTCATATGAGAGTAATGTAAATCCAAAATCTGCATTATATCAGAATCTCATCACCTTGGTTGCAACTAATGGTTTTGTTATAAAAGTAAGACCAAATGAGCAAGAACAATACGGAACAGAAGAATTGCCTGATAATACCGTTGAAAATACACGACTGCAATTGTTTCTATCTTATGGATCACCTGATTTCGCAGGAAAGACACTTGCTGGTAGTACATCACAGGTGTTGGATGAATGCAATAATCCTACCTTACTTCATTTAACTCAGTATATTCCTGTAAACTATTCCCCTATATGCGTAACTTTTCAAAAACCTATATCCAAGGCTAGTCCAAACAATATTGACGGTTATACTATTGTGACTGCTTTACATGAAATGGCTCATGCATGGTATACAACTGAAGTCACAGGATTTTGTGATGGCAAAAGTGCCTATGATCAACACTTACAATACTCTTATGGAGGAGGGGGGAGTCTGCCAGCGGCAGATATAATCAGGTACAAAGACGATAATCCAATGTACAGTATCTTTTATGTTCGTCAAATCGAAACAATGCAATTCAGTGAGGGTGTGGCAGATAGAATGAGAAATGTTTTAATGTGTACCTATAAAAAGACCCAATAGACATGAAAAATATGAAACATATAAAATTCTTTGTATTTGGCATTTTGTTTTGCTTTGTTCAATTACAAAGCGCTTGTCAGGAAGTTGATATACGGCTAAATGAAGCAACTCAGAGTACATATTCCATAAGCAATGATATTTTTTTTAGCATAATAATTAAAAATAATTCTAAAAATATAATCTATTTCAGAGCAAGCGGGAGTTTATTTGACGAAAAAAATGATTGCGCGGGTTATTACAAAAGAAGAAGTCATTTTTATTCCAAAGACACAATTGCTACACATTGGTCTCCCGGAGATTGCAAGGATGAGGAGTACGGTTTTGGTTTAAAATTATTGCCGCACGATAGTGTAATATATGTCTATCCTTTGGCGTATGGTTGCATTAATGGTAATTGTGGAATTAAATCCAGTGAAGATTACCCAATAGGGTCAGCCCTTAAAAAATTCCCAGTTGGTACCAAATTTACTGCGAAAATAATGGTAAACCTTCATAACGGAAAGGGCAGGTTAATAAAAAAGGAAATAACTATAGGCCCTAAGGATGAGAAAAGCTATAGCCTGACCAATGCCTACGATAAAAAACGTTTTGCAGACTTGACTAAAAGGATTCAAACAAATGGTATGTATAGTGCAATGGATACTCTAAAAAGATTCCTTGACACTTGCACCAATACCTGGGCAAAAGATCAATTAATACTTTATCAGATTCAAGGAGATAGTAGAAAAATTTATCAAAATTATTTTAAGGATATTTTTCTGCAACTATCAGATAAAACATCGCTTATGTATGTGGTTCAGGATATGGTCAATTCTAATACTTATAACTATGATAAACTACCATATAATAAACTCGCATTATATAAAGAAGTGATGGGCATCCTTATAAAAAGGGATAAAGAGATTGCCAATAATTTTTATACTTACACTTATGCCCGAAATTTTTCATGGGAAAACATTAATGCTTGTAAAAGAGAATTCTATGACCCTATGCTAACCAATACCTTTTCTGACAAAGAAATGGAGGAATTGAAAAAAATGTTAATTAAATAATAATAAAAATGAAGTTTAGGGGTATATTATTCATTTATCTTTTTGTTTTTCTTAATTCCATCCAGGGCTTCTCTCAAGGTAGCTTGCAGGAGAAGCAGTTTTTCATTCATATCCAAAACGGAAATTGGTCGGATTTGAAGAAATATTTCAATAATATAACAGAAGCAGAAAGCTTCTTGTCTTCCTTCACAAAAAACAAAAACAACACTTCTGATTATAGTTCATATTATCCTTTTAAAATCAAGTCAATCTCTTCTAATTCTGCTATTCTAACAAACCAATATTCTAAAGAAGATCTATCTGTGTTAGTGAATTTTTTAGTTATTGAAGGGAAGGCCAAGGTTGCTAGTTTTTCAATTGATGGACACTCTGCTAATGCCAATTATAGGGTTACTTCTCAATATAATTATGTTGTTCTTCCGACTCAAGTTACTGAGGAGCCAAAATATCTTAATTCATATATTGAAGAATTTAACAATGATATGAACGTTTCTGTTTCAAGTTACAGTCAAGACATTGTTTTTAGGCAAATAGATTTTACCCCCCTAAAGTTATCGTTCAGATGGTGTGAGAAATTTTTGGGTATGAATTTTTGTACAGATCGTCCTTTTACTAAAGCATTTGGCCCAGTTTTGTCAGATGAGGACCATCCAGATAATGCAAATGGTGTTTATCAGAGACAAATATTCAAGAATATTGCTGACATCACCACCTTTAAAGGTGGGTTAGATGTAAATGGGTTTAATCCGAGTCAAAGTGGAACGTCTCCTTATTTACTTACAGCTGCAATTGTGGATAATGAAGAAGGCACCCTTACTATTTTCAGAGAAGGAGTAAATCCCCTAACTATAGGGGATGATGATGGCGAAATGACCTTTGAGGAACCTGTTGCTGTTAAGGAAATTAATGGTCTCCTTTATGTCCTAGATAAAGGTGAGGATATATATAAACCAAAAATATATGTTTTAAAAGTTTACAATACCATGATTCAAAATTCTCTAGTTGGAAATTTTGGAGTGGAATTGGTAAGGACTATTCATTCTGATAATCTTTCTGGGCTAAGGTTAGATAATCCAATTGATATAGGAGGATATACTTCATTAGGTTCATTAGGACATCAATTGTTAATATTGGATAAAATAGGATTGCAGACAGTTTCATTAGATATATCATCAAATATTCCCACAGGCGTTATTAAGAGCTTCGACTATATAAATGATCAAAAAAATTATAATAATTCATATAGATTATTTAACGCTAAAAAAGTAGATGCCCGATCACCTAAAAATGCGGCTGATCTTGGTAATGTAATTTTTTTATTAGAAAACAATACTTTGGTTTCAATTACCTGTGCAGAGTTGGAGCAATCTACTACTAATCAACAGCTCATTTCATCTTTTGTGACTAAAGCAGATTACTTCTGCAATATCAATAACCTGGCTTATATGCTGGCAGAAGAAAAGTGGTATCTAACTGATTATACCGGGAAATTGCATAAGTTAGATAAGGAAGGAAGGTATATCGGTGGTGGTGGAAATTTTGGGCAAGCACAGGGAAATAATGAACTTTTCCTTCCAAATTCAATCACCCCAAACCCTATAGGAGATGATCCTGCAAATGATTTTCGCTATCGGTTTATGGTAGCAAATAAATGGGGATATTCCACCGGAGTCAAACTTTTTTCTCCTGGACTTTTTATTTCAAAACTTAAAGCTTTTGAGAATTTGAACGATGGGAATCTCGCCTTTGCCTTTACAATGTCAGGAAACTGGATTTACATTGAAGGGGCAAAATCAATTCAAGTTCAAACTATTAGTATTAACAAGACTCCTTTATTAAGTTCACAATGGAACACTCAAATAGATGGGACAATCCATAGAACAAGTGATCCCGAATTTTTGACCAATTTCCCTGAAACCATCACTTTGATTCCTGGTACCATACTTAAATATGATGGGAATTTACTAACATTAAAAAGAGGATGGAATAGTTTTACACTTGATATACAGATTAAAAAAATATTAGAAGGAGTTGAATATACTGAAATTGTAACTAAAACAATTGATTTTTATTGGTTACCATCAAAATTTACTCCAACAATTTTCAATAGTATAGCGGATATAAGACTAAATAATTCCACTTCTCCGGCCAATGGCCTTAATAGTAGGGACTACATATATAAACCTATTGTAATAGGTGCCAAAGGTGTTTTCTATGATTCTTACGGACACCCTGTCAATGTTTCTGAATATGGTAATCTTCAATTAGAGGCTAATACCACTTTCTTTAATAGAAGTCAATTACCTTCTGGATTAGGAAATATCCATTTTAAAGATAATGGTGAGCTTACACTTATGTCAGGTGCGTATATCTGTGTCTCTGGTACAGGAACAGATAATGGGTATCATCACATTGACCTAACAAATAATTTGTCTTTCGACCCGAATTATAAAAAAGGAATAAATCCAAATCCCCAAGTTTATTCTTTATTCCAAACTTGGGAACAAGCAGCTTGTAAATCTGCTTGTGAATTTTTGGTAGATAAAGCTCCTGTTGTAACTTTCACTGCTGTTGTAGACATGAGTAACAACAACCCATTCAAAGTAACAGTAAACCCAGCAGGGACAACCTATTTCAATAAGTTAAAATGGGAGGTGGAAGAAGTGGGTAATTCAATCAAAAAAGCAACTTTGATTTTAAATGCCACAGATGTACAGGTATTTAACCTAAATGAAAAGCTTCTTTATAATAACCTGCCCTATCAGTTCCTTTCATGCAAAGATTATAAAATTACACTTAGCACTGGGTGTAATGATGGGAATGGCAATACAGAATGGATCAGCTCAGCATCTAAGAATGTTGGGATTTATTACCCTGTAAATGCTGGCCCTGACCTGGTTGCTT
>JANYCH010000004.1 GCA_025360395.1 Cytophagales bacterium
TTGCCAGCGGTGGTGCTGCTTCATCTACAAAATGAAACCCGGTTTCTCCTGTTTGTGCTATCAGGATTTCCATTCTGTCAACTAATGACTTTGCCGGGGCAGGATCATAACGACCAATATAATCAAGGGATACATCACAAAAACTACATTTCTTCCAATAGCAGCCATGCGCAATAGTTAGTTTATTCCATCTTCCGTCACTCCATAGCCGGTGCATCGGATTTGGCATGTCTATTACAGATAAATAATCTTTTAACCTTAAACCTTCATAATCCGGAGCTGGTAATTGAGCATGAGAATAATCGCCAGTCTTTAGATCATTTTTGTAAACAACCAGGGAATTTTCACATACAAAAGTTCTTTTTAATAATGGTTGTTCTTTTGGCCGGATTAAATGTTGGTAAAGGGCTAACAATGGCGCTTCTCCATCATCAAGCAAAATATAATCTACATACTTAAAAACGGCTGGATCTTTTATTTCCCTTAATTCGGTATTTGCGTAACCTCCTCCAAGTACAATTTTAGCCTGAGGAAAGTTATTCTTTATCCATTGACTGGCTTTTAAAGCTCCATAAAGATTCCCAGGAAAAGGAACAGTAAAACCAACAAGGCGGGGAACGCTTTCCTTAAAATAGGCTTCTATTGATTGGATTAAGATTTGGTCCAGGTAATTAGCTGGCTTTTCCAGTTCTTCCTTTATAGGATCAAAGGAGACCGCAGTACGTGCTATCCTTTCTGCATATCTTGAAAAGCCAAAATGTGGACCTACAGTTGCCACAATAAAATCTGATAAGTCTTCCAGGTACAGGGTACATAAATAGCGGGCCTTATCCTGTATCCCATTATTGCCAAAAAACCATTCCAGGTCTTCCACAGCGTCAAACCTGCCGCCTTCCGGCAAATACTGACGGGTGGAAATGCGGTATCCCAGAGTATATTTTTTGTTTTGAAGAAAGGTGATGACCGAATCAATCGTTTCTTCATAAGCTCTTCTGTTTGATAAAATACCTCCTAATTCAGGTGAAAGAATATATTTTCCTTTTTCAGCTTCATTGAATACGTCCTCCATTCCACTTTTACTAAAAATTTTCAAAACCATATCCAAACCCAAATCGCCTTGTCTCGAAGTAATATTTTGTTGGTTCAGGAATCCTTTAAGATAGGCTGTAGCCGGATATGGCGTATTCAGCTGTGTCAAAGGAGGTATTAATAATAAAATTTCTGACAATAGGTGGTTGTTGAAAGCCTGTAAAATTAATTATATAATAGAGTTTATTGTCTTTCAGGGCATTATAAAATTCGCCTACAGGAACTATATAATTTAGGAAAATTAAATCCTGTACTTTAACTTGGATCATTCTGAAAATAAAATTTTATGCAAACTATTTTAGGGGCAAACGGAACTATTGGGACCTTACTTGCCAGGGAATTACCGGCTTTCACTTCTCAGATAAGGTTGGTGGGCCGCAATCCAAAAAAAGTAAATGAATCGGACCATCTATACCCTGCGGACCTTTCTGACGTTAGCATGGTAGAAAAGGCCATTATTGGTTCTGAGGTTGTGTATTTACTGGTAGGTTTTGAATACAAAATAAAAGTGTGGGAGGAAAACTGGCCCAAATTAATGCGTGCCACTATTGATGCATGTATAAAACATAATGCAAAATTGGTTTTTTTCGACAACGTGTATATGTATGACCAAAGTGCTATTTCAAATATGACAGAAGAGTCGACTTTGAACCCTCCAAGTAAAAAAGGGGCAGTAAGAAAAGAAATTGCTGACATGCTTTTGAACGAAGTTAAAGCTGGAAGGCTAACAGCACTGATTGCAAGAAGTGCAGATTTTTATGGTCCCAATAATGAAAAAAGCCTACTCAATGAAATTGTTTATAAAAATATAAAGAAGGGTAAAACACCTAACTGGTTCCTTAACCCGAATGTCAAGCATTCTTTTACCTATACTCCCGATGCGGCCAAAGCAACAGCTATTTTAGGTAATACTATTGATGCATTTAACCAGGTCTGGCATTTACCAACGCATCCAGAAGCACTCACAGGGAAGGAAATAATAAGTTTGTTTGCAAAAGAAATGAAAGCGCCGGAAAAAGTATCAGTGCTCCCTTACTGGCTTATTAAAACTCTTGGCTTTTTCGTACCCATTATGAAAGAAATGCCGGAAATGATGTACCAGTATGACAGGGATTATATTTTTAATTCAACAAAATTCGACAAGAAATTTAATTTTAAAACTACCACATATCCCGAAGGCGTAAAGGAGACTGTAGAGAAATCTATTATGTAAAACTTATTAAATTAGCTTTTTTAAGCTTTTGAAATATTGTTACCATAATTATAAATAGTACTAAATAATTTATTAGCCTTGTGATTTATTTTAACCAATAATCCTTATTATGAAAAAGTTGCTGTTGTTTGTTGGATTTTTTACTACCTCTATAGGTTTATTTGCACAAATGTATGGGGGTTACGGTGCGATGTATGGCGGTGCTTCGGCTATGGCAGCTCTTAATTCAGGAGAAATCTCATCTCTTGACAATGTAGCAGCAGTAAACATTACCTATGATTATTCTGAAACCGGCGTTGGGGCTTTCAAAAAAGAATCTGATTATCTTAATAAAAGGAGCAAAGAAATGAATGAAAAAAAGCCAGGTTCGGGTGACAAAATGAGAACTAACTGGGAAGAAGGAAAAAAACAAAAATATGAGCCTAAATTCCAGGAATTATTTAACAAAACCGGAGCAAAAAGCATTAAAATGACAGGTACAAACTATGCTACAACAGCTGACATTACCTTGATTGTTAAAACAACTTTTATGGAACCTGGGATCAACATCGGTATCTACAAAAAACCAGCTTACGTAGATATGGAATGCATTTTTCGGGACAAAGCAGGAAAAGACCTAGTTACTTTTTTTATTAAAAACAGTATAGGATCGCAAATAATGGGCTTTGACTATGATGTCAGCAGCAGGCTTGTAGAAAGTTATGCTAAAGCTGCTAAAATGCTTGTAAACGTTATTGCTAAGGAACGCAAAAAAGCTGCTAAAGCGAAAAAGTAGTCTTCTAAGTTTCCTTTTAAAAGATTCTGGCAATATGATATGCCAGAATCTTTTTTTATTTCAGATACTCCAAACTATTGTATGTATAAAATGAAGTACGGCCTGTTTTAACATCAAAAGTTAAATTAGTCGTTTTGTTCCCGCCCTGGCCATTGGTTTGCAATGTGGCATTGTGTGTTCCTTCAGGCAACAGTACTCTTGTATAAAATACACTATGCGGAAGCGTTTGCCAATTCCTGGTATCAGCGTTTTCAGATAAAGCATCAAATACTCCAAGTAAAGCCCCGGCAGTTTGGTTCTGCTTCCTTACCTGGTATTCCAGAGCTTTCTTTGTGGCAAACCTTAGCAATGATTTCCCCATTTCGGTAACCATTCTGTCTTTCAAACTTTTAAAGGCTATTTTATTTATATCCTGTCCAAGATTAAGGGTACTTGAAATTCCATTTACGTTTAAAGTAGCACCGGTAAATGCCAACGGCCTTTCTACATACTTGGGAAATGCCACCCTGAAAACATTTAAATCGCCAAAACCCTGACTCTGATATTCATTATCCGAGATAAAAAACGGAAAACTTAATCCCAACTTCTCATTTTGAAAATAGAATAATCCTCCCTGCCCGCGAACCAAAACAAAATCAATTGCCCATTGGTCTTTTATGGGACCTAAACCATCATTCCAGAAAAGGATTACATCTCCATTACCCTTATTATCAGACGCTTTGAATTTAAAACCAAACTCCTTTTCATAAAAAGACACTTCATCTTCAAGACCGGTTCGATAAGCTGCGTTAAGAAGATCGTTTTTTAGCTGGTCAGGGGCAGTTAAACCAAAAAAAGAAGAATATTCATTTTGGTAAACATTGTAAGCATTCCGATAGGCAATAAAGGCATTGTTGTAATCTCCATTCGCCTGGTAAATGATCCCCATTAAATTGTGGGCAAAGGCGTCTTCCTTTAGCTTTTTATCAGATGTATATTTATCTGCAAATTGCTGAAGCTTGATGTTCATTCGTTTCGCCTCCACCAGTGCTTCATTATTCTGCCCTAATTTCAGATAATTTAAAGCCTTGTAATAATGGATCATCATTAGCTCGTGGCTTTCGGGCTTATAAACAACAAAATTGGGGTTCAGCAAAAAAGAACCAGCCTCATTTGCATAGTTTTTCTGGTAATCTTCCCCAATAAAATAGGCATCTTCAAACAAACGGTTACTTTCCTCGTAATTACCTAACAATGAAGTTATTACTCCATAATTCAGCTTTTGTAATATAAGCGTTTTCCTTAGGTGCTTCTCTTTTATTTTGGATAAGAGTTTTTCGGCATCTTCAATTTGTCCCGCTTCAAACTTGTTCTGAAAATCTAAATTTTTCTGGTAGTAAGTCAGGCAGGAAGTAAGGGTAAAAGAAACAATAGTA
>JANYCH010000041.1 GCA_025360395.1 Cytophagales bacterium
TGGGCCGGTTCCTGAAAATGAACAAAGGGGTAACCATGCTAAAAAGAAAAACTGTCAGGTTATAGTCGCAATAGGAGGGAAGGCTGAGTTGAAACTTGAAGCCCCAGACGGCCAGCTTTTTGAATTTTTGCTTGAATCTAACGACAAAGGTTTGTTTATTCCGGCTGGTTACTGGCGAAGTGCAAAACTTTGGAAAGGTTGTTATCTTTTAGGCTTGCATTCAATGAAATATACAGAGTCCGATTATGTCAGGAATTATGAAGACTTTAAAAAACTGAACAACCGCTGATGCCAGTTGTTAATTTTTATACTCCAGATAAAATTGACACCAAGCCTTTAAGTTATTTTTTTAACTCAATTGAATATCAACGCCTTTTTGATTCAGAAAATACTCATTCTTTTTATTTAAAGGATTCTGATGAAAACGTTCTTGCCAGAATTCATTTTATCATAGAAGGCGACCTGGCTAATAGTTTTAGAAAGGCACCTTTTGGGTTTTTAGAAGCAGGAATTGAGAACTCATCTGCCTTATCGGCCTTTATTAACAAGGTAGAAGATCATTTGAAGACTTTAAGTGTAAATTCTATTGAACTACGTTGTTGGCCTGAATGTTACGATCCTCTTCAAACCAGGTTAATTTCACGGATTTTATTTGATTGTAATTATAAGATTGAGTTTTCTGATTATAATTTCTTTCAGGCCGTAACAAATAAGTCTTCGATTGAGCTATACAAAAAACCTGAAAGAAAACGGTTAAGGAAGTGTATTAATGCCGATTTTCAATTTGTGCAACTAATCGAACCTGAACCTGGAACTGTTTATGACTTCCTAATTAAGTTTCGAAATCAGAAACATATACCTTTAAATATTTCCAGACTTGATATTCAAAAGGCAATCAGCAGGTATCCAAACCAATATTTTGTGTTTGAATTGAGAGATAAAAATAGGGTAGTTGGAATTTCTGTTTGTGTAGAGGTAAATCAAGATATCTTATATCACTTTGTGATGGCTACCGATCTGGAGTATAACAATTATAGTCCGGGCGTTATGCTGTATGATGGTATATACAAATTCTGCCAGGACAGAAATTATAAAATTTTTGATTTCGGTACTGCCTCAATTGAAGGCAAAAAACAGGAAGGGCTATTCGCCTTTAAAGAAAATTTGGGTGGTATGATAAGTTCAAAACCTTTTTTCAGCAAAAAGCTTTAAGGGTTAAATTAATGGCAAAAATCTATCAAACTGGCATCGAATCTGCTTAAGGCTATGCAGCAGTCTAGTACTCAATACTAAATACTATTTAGGCAGTTCAGCCATTATTTTTTCGGCCAGGGCGGGAATATTGTCAGAAAGAATTTTTTCCAAATGGTTATTACCTGATTCATAGAGACTTTTTAATCGACCTCCTGAAACCTGTTTGCCATATTTATCAAAAATGGAAAAATGAGTGGTAAATACTCTTTCGTAATTTTGTCTGGCCCGGTCAAGGCAGTTTTCATAATTAGTTTTTACTTCAAATTGGCTTACAAATATGTAATAATCGGGTTTATATTTGGTGTTAAAAAATTGAAAGAAATTAGGGTCTTTGATCTTGACAGCGAAATACTTACCATCATCTTTGGCCAAAGTGGATCTGGATTGTAGTTGCGCACCATTTGGGTTCATCTCTGTTCCTTTTGAAGGTTTCCTCAAATCGCCCTGAGATTTTTTCATGTCTGGTTTGTCAATGTGTAAGCCACTCATCATAACATCGTCATATGTATAAGAAATGGAACTGTAAGCCCTGTTAAGGTCGGTGGTACTGTCTTTGGCCTGCCCCCCAAGAAGATGTATGGTTTCAAAGCCTTTTGGTTCCAGGTAGGCATTTAATCTTTTTCTAAAGGCTTGTCTTACTTTTGTCCGGTTCATTTTTGAAACCGCTGCAATTTCATCATCAGCATCAGAAAAATAGAGGTAAGGGTCAAATGGTATTACAATGACTTTTTTAGTTGAATTCACATAATCAGGATTATAAGTTTCTGTTGAAGCAACTAAAACTTGTGATGCCGGAACTTCTGGTTTACTCAATGCTTTTTGGTTTTCTACAGGTTTTGGAACATCTGGTGATTTTGGTTCTTCCTTTTTAATAACATCTTTTTTAACAGCATTAAACTCTGTTTTTTTAGGATCAATTTCAGGTTGTTTCTGGGCAATTTGGGTAACAGTTTTAGTCACAATTATCTTCTGACCTGTTTTTAATTCTACATTGTTTTGTTTCAGTAAGTCCGAAATTGGAATATTATACTTCCTGGAAAGACTGAAAAATGTTTCTCCTTTTTCAACTATATGATAAGTCTGGCCAGATTCTTCATCAGCATTTCCTTTAGGTTTTTTTTCCGGCAGGTAAGGGATAAGTAATACCATTCCGGTTTTCAATCCTTTTTCAAGTTCCGGATTTTCTTCAAGCAGGTCTGATACCGGAATGCCATATTTTGTTGAAATCCGGTAAACTGTTTCCCCAGGTTCTACAAGATATTTGATGTAGAAATTTCCATCTTGTTTAGTGATACCAATTGAATCAAGCGGTGAAGCAGCTAATTTTACTGTGAATATAAAAGCGACGAGAAGAAGGTAAAAGTTTTTCATCATGGGAAATTTCCATAAAAATACATTTTAAAATTTTAGCGGTGAACGAATAAAATGTAATCAAAAAATTAATTTTGGATCAATTGAATGGTCATCAGGCTTAATATAACTTTTCATAATATTCCCTGACCATTCTGTCTGAATCAAAGTCAGGATATATATCTTTCATAGAGTTTTTGATAATATCAAGCCATTTTTCAGGTTTTTGGTAAAAAGTAGGAATAACATTTTTCTCTAAAATATTCATTAGATTTTCATTGTCTATCTCATCCTGCTTATCTAAAGGTAGATGTTGGTCAACTGTAGGGAGGTAAAAGCCATTTATTTCTTTTTTTGCAAATTCCGGAACCCATCCGTCCATCACTGTGAGGTTTATTGCCCCATTCATTGCGGCAGAAATTCCACTTGTACCTGAAGCTTCCTTTGAAGTTCTCGGATTATTCAACCAAACATCAGTACCTTTTTTTAACAAGGCTGAAAGTTCCAACTCATAACCAACCAGAATTGCACACCTTTCAAATTTTGAGGTAGTATTCTGGATGTATTGAAAATTGGAAAGTGCCTCATAATCTTCAGGATAAGGTTTGCCTGCCCAAATAACTTGAATTGGTGTAATTGTGTTCTCAATCAGTTTTATAAACCTGTCTAAATTCCGAAGCAATAAGGCAGGCCGTTTGTAATTTACGAACTGTCGGGCCCAAACAATTGTAAGGACATGCGGATCAAAATGCTTTCCAGTTTGATCTGCTACAACTCTAAACAATTCTTCTTTTAGTTCCTTCTTTCTGTTTAAGATGCCTTTCTCGCCTCTGTTTGATATACAAGTATTTAGAATTTTATCAGACCAATACTCTCTATTTTGCCCATTTGTAATTGTTATGATGGGGCAAATGTTTTTGTATGCAGCCCAGTAATTATTAACAACTTCTCCATGCTTTTTTGAGACACCGTTTGCTTTCCTGCTTAACCGAAGGGCTGTTAGGGTATAGTTCATCGTGTTTCCCTCAATATGTGCTATGTGTATTACCTCTTCAATAGGCAAGCCACAGAAAAAATTCATTGCGTCAAGTAATTTTAACTCGTATTCATTGCTTCCTTCCTGTTGCATAGTATGGGTTGTGAAAACAAGGTTGTTTACCACTTCTTCCACACGGTGGTTTTTAGAATAGAGATAGAAAGCAAGGGGAAGTGCATGACTTTCGTTAAGGTGATAAACATCAGGTTTCAAGTCTAATATTTCCAGAAGTTTTACTCCGCCAACACCTAGAATAATAGACTGCGCAATTCTAGTCGCCGCATTAGAATCATATAGCCTTCTGGTGATTGTTCTTGATATTGGATCATTTTCATCAATATCTGTCGAGAGGAAAAATATAGGCGCAGTACCAAAGGTTTTGGGCTCTAGCAGAAAGGCTCTGACTTTTACCTTATGACCGCTCACAACTACGTTAAAAAGAAAATCAAGAGGCTTTAGAAAAGGATAGTCGTAATTGATATACTCGATCCTCATTTCATTGTTTGAGGCACGGGTTTGAGTATAATAACCATATGACCACAACAGACTTATTCCTACAATATTTTGCTTTAAGGCATAAGCACTTCTCAAATACGAACCTGCAAGATATCCCAGGCCAGCAGAATATGTTTTTAATGACTGATCAACAGCCACTTCCATACTAAAATAAGCTACCTTTTTATAAAAAGGATCGGAACTGTCCTTACTTAACCAAATATCTTGAAGTACCTGGTCCATAATCCAATATTGATAACAGAAATCCTAAAAAAATTGAACCATGTAATTTATTTGCTAAAATTCAAGTTCAACTATTTTAAAGATTACTTAACATAATAATAATGTCAGAATAATCATTTTGAAATAAAGGGGGAACGATTAGTCAAAATGATGGCATAGTTCTTAGGATATTTTTTTAATATATTCTTAAGCAAACTTAAAATGTTACATATATCTTATCATGCATCGCATGAACAATTTACACCATCAGATTTATTAAAATATGCGATTATGGCAGAAAAAGCTGGTTTTACTGCCTGCCATTCTTCTGATCATTTTCATCCCTGGAGCGAAAGACAAGGTCAGAGTGGTTTAACATTCGCATGGTTAGGGGCCGCTATGCAAGCAACCAGGTTTCCGTTTAGCAGTATTATCGCCCCTGGTCAGCGTTATCATCCAGCAATAGTGGCACAAGGTATTGCAACCCTGGCAGAAATGTTTCCGGAAAGGTTTGAAATTGCATTAGGAAGTGGGGAAGCCCTTAATGAAGTAATCACAGGTGAGCCCTGGCCTGAAAAACCAGTGCGAAATTTAAGGTTACTGGAATGCAACAATATTATTAAAAGTCTGTTGCAGGGCGAAACTGTAAATCACAATGGCCTTGTACAAGTTAAAGAAGCTAAATTATACACAAGGCCGCTTAATATTCCACGCATTCTATGCGCAGCTATTACAGAAGAAACTGCCGAATGGGCAGGAAGTTGGGCAGATGGGCTGATCACTATTTACAAGCCCTCTGAAGATTTGAAAAAGATGGTTGAGGCCTTTAGGAAGGGTGGTGGAAAGGGAAAACCTATCCATGTTCAAATTGCACTTGGTTATGCAAGGGATGAAGAAAAGGCTTTGAATAGCGCACATGAACAATGGAGTTCTAATTTATCAGAAAGGTCAGATCTAGCGAATTTTTACAAAGTAGAGCAATTCGATAAACAAGCTCAATCTGTTACAAAAGAGGACGTTAAATCTAAATTACTTGTTTCATCAGATACTAAAAAACACTTGCACCAAATTCAGGAAGTAAAACAATTAGGTGTTGAAAATATTATCCTTCACAATGTCTGTACTTATCAGCAGGAATTTATTGAAGATTTTGGAAGAGATATAATTCCCTTTTTGAAATAGCAGATTAGATTTCAAGATCAATGAGATAAGAAAGGGCAAATTCATCCTTTCTTATTTCATTCAAATTAAAAACTTATTCTACTGTCACTGACTTTGCAAGGTTCCTTGGCTGGTCTACATTACAGCCTCTCATAACAGCAATATGGTAGGAGAGAAGCTGTAAAGGAATTACAGTCAATAAAGGTTTGAGGATAGCAGATGCATTCGGTATTTCTAATACATAGTCTGCCATTTTAGGAATTTCTGTATCACCTTCTGTGATAATTGCAATTACTTTTCCTTTCCTGGCTTTAACTTCCTGAATATTTGAAACTACTTTTTCATAGGAATTATCCTGAATGGCTATTACTACAACAGGCATTTCAGCATCTATTAAGGCAATAGGGCCATGTTTCATTTCTGCAGCAGGATATCCTTCTGCATGAATATAGGAGATCTCTTTTAGTTTTAAAGCTCCTTCAAGTGCGACAGGGAAATTATAGCCCCTTCCTAAATAAAGAAAGTTTTTAGAATCTTTAAAATCCTTTGCCAGCAATTCTATCTTTGCGTTACTTGAAAGGATCCTCGATACCTTAGCGGGGATATTATTTAGGTCCACAAGAATTTCCATAAATTTACTTTCGGAAATAGTACCTTTTTTACGGGCAATCGCCAAGGCCATCATAATGAGTACTGTAACCTGCGAGGTAAATGCTTTTGTACTGGCAACACCTATTTCCGGACCTGCATGCAGGTAAGCACCGCCATGGGTTGCCCGTGCTATAGATGAACCTACTACATTACAAACTCCTAATATTATGGCTCCCTTTGATTTTGCCAGTTCTATGGCGGCGAGTGTGTCTGCAGTTTCGCCTGATTGTGATATAGCAATTACTACGTCTTCTTCTGAGATAATGGGGTTCCTGTATCGAAATTCTGAAGCGTATTCAACTTCTACCGGAATACGGGTCAAATCCTCAAATATATATTCAGCAACCAACCCGGCATGCCAGGAGGTTCCGCAGCCAATAAAAATGATCCTTTTAGCGTTGACCAGCTTGTTCATATACTGGCGGAGCCCGCCAAGTATTACTTCTCCACTTTCCAGGTTTATCCTTCCACGCATTGAATCCTTAATAGAATTCGGCTGTTCAAAAATTTCTTTAAGCATAAAATGCTCATAGCCACCTTTTTCTATTGATTCAAGGGAAAGCTCAAGTGTTTGAATATAAGGTGTGGAAGAAATATCTTCTACCGTCCTGATTGTGAGTTCATTATCTTTGATTAAAGCAATCTCATAGTCGTTCAGGTAGACTACTTCATTAGTGTATTCAATAATAGGCGAAGCATCAGAAGCAATAAAAAATTCTCCCTGGCCAATGCCAATTACAAGCGGACTACCCTTTCTGGCTGCTATTAATTGGTTTGAATGTTCTTTAGAAATAATTACAATGGCATATGCACCAACAACTTTAGTCAATGCTAGTCTTACTGCTTCTTCCAGGGAGCATTTCTCATGTAACCAAATATCCTCAATAAAATGAATAAGGACTTCAGAATCAGTATCACTTAAAAATACATGACCTTTGTTGATTAAGTCTTTTTTTAGTGCTGAATAGTTTTCTATAATGCCGTTGTGAATAATAGCAAGATTTCCTGACGCAGAATAATGAGGATGAGCATTGCTGTCGTTAGGTTCACCATGGGTTGCCCATCTGGTATGCCCAATTCCTATATGGCTGTTGAGATTGACTTCCTTTTCTAAAATGGCTTCAAGCTCTGATACCTTCCCTTTTTTTTTGTAAACATCAAGACCTTCGCTTATGAGTGCTATTCCTGCACTGTCATAACCCCGGTATTCCAGACGTTTAAGACCTTTTATTAAAATAGGGGCAGCATCTCTGCTTCCCACATATCCTACTATACCACACATATTATCTTATTTGGTATGAAAATCTATTTAACTATTTTATTGTAGTAAACAACAAATTGAATTTTATTACCCGAACTACTGCCTTTTAGAAAGGAATAGGTAAAGGGCGATTGAGTGAAAAAAGTATTGGTTACTGTTGTAGAAGTCTCTGCAACTATAAGTGGATTATTTACAAGCTTTCCAATATTGATATCTTTTACATGTAAACTATAAGGAAAATTAAACCTGCTGAATGTATTATTATAGCCTAAATAAAGTTCATTTCCTTTTGTGTTAAGTGGGGCGGCTAAATACCCCTGATTTATATAAAACTCCGATTGCACGATTTTCTTGTCAGGTAGCCTGTTGCCCACAGCATCAGTTTCATACATATAAATTGCAGGGAAAACAGTATTCACATCTTGTTGAAAATTATTTGATGACGGTATTAAAAAGGATGCCTCTGTAACAATATAACTGCCTTTGGTTTTTGCTAAAAAAGAATTAAGCCCTAGGATAGAAATACGTGTACCTATACCAAGCATGTCATTTAAATAAGCAGTTGGATTGGTTTTATTGCTCAATATCAGATCTGTATTGCCAGTTGCTTTTGAGAATCTAGGTGAAGTAGATTTAACATAAATTGTCCTGTTATTAAGGTTACTGTCTGCAATAATTGTAATGCTAAAACCAGTTTCTCCTGTATTTAAACCAATTGCGAAAGCACTTTCATTTTGGGTTGTTAATGCTAATCCATTAAATAC
>JANYCH010000152.1 GCA_025360395.1 Cytophagales bacterium
GCAAAATCGCAGGCAGCATTGCTGGAAAAAGACAAATGGATGTTGGAAGGAGAGAGGAAACAGAGACTGTACCTTATAAATGGTTTAATGAATAGGTCGAATGATAAATTATTTTCAGTCGATACTTCTTTCACAATCAGAGAATACGATAAGGCAAATATCGATTCCTCAAGCATTATTACAAGCCGAAGCGATTTGTTGGCAATGGACAGAAATATCCAATCTATGCTCCTCAAACAAAAAGCAGAACAAACCAAAAGCCGGCCCGACTTTGGTATTGAATACGGTCACATGTTTGCTTTTGGCGGTAACCCAAATCAATTTACACTTATGGGGATGATGAGTGTACCCATTGTACCCTGGTCGTCAAAAATGTATAAGTCTGGCGTTAAGGCAACATTATTTGAAGTTGAGTCAATGAAAAACCAAAAGAAGGCCATGGTTAATGAATCTATTACCATGCTTCAAGGTATAAAATCAGAAATTTACTCTGCAAAATATCAATTGAAATTATATAAAGAAATGATATTGCCAGTACTGCAAAAAACCTATGACCTGGCCATGCTGGCTTATGCAAACAATACAGGAGAGTTGTTTATGGCCCTGGACGCCAGAATGAACCTTCAAATGGCCCAAATGCAATATTGGGATACAACGTCTAATCTATTAAAACTTCAGGCTGAATATGAAAAACAAATGCAGATTTACTAATATAAGCCTGGGGCTTGTATTGGCAGTGGGTATCTGGTCTTGCGATACCAATGAGAAAAAGGATGAAACAGAGCCTAAAATGCACGATCATCAGGACCACGTCCCAGACAAAATGGACATGGATGGCAAGCAAATGTATACTTGTCCAATGCCGGAAGATTCAGTTTTTAGCGACAAACCCGGGAAATGTCCGAAATGCGGAATGGAACTGATAAAAGTAGCCCCCAAAAATACTTCCTATACTTGCCCAATGCATCCTGAAGTAATTGCCGGCGAACCGGGTGCCTGTCCGAAATGTGGGATGGATTTAGAACCGATAGGAACTGAAGAGATCAGGGATACCTTGGCCTATTTGATCCAGCCAACAAACCATATGGTGATATCAGAACTAAAACCTATTCTTCCATCAGTTAACAAAAATGTGAAGCGCATTCCTGCAGAAGGTTTTTTAACTTATGATCCCAACAATGCAAGCAGCATTTCGGCCAGGGTTTCCGGTCGTATTGAAAAACTCTATGTTAAAAGGAATTTTCAAAAAGTAGGCAAAGGGGCGAAATTGCTGGATATATATAGCCCGGAATTACTCACTGCCCAAAATGAGTTTTTATACTTGGTAAAGAACAGTGAAAAATCTGATGAATTTGCTATTAAAGGTTTGGAGGCCAGGTTAACAAATCTTGGAATGAATGAAAATGCGGTTGCGCAATTAAAACGTACTAAAAAAGCAAGTCCGTATGTTTCAGTTTATTCCACTTCTTCAGGGCATGTCCACTTTCTGACTAACAATACAAATATTGCAGGCCATGCATTAGGTGTAAAACAAAGTTCAATTTCAATGGAAAGTAACGCCGGCTCAGAATCTAACAACTCAGTACTTCGTGAAGGTGATTATGTAAAAACAGGAGATGCTTTATTTACCATTGCCAATCAAACCAATCTATGGGCTTTGTTGAAGGTGCTACCATCTGACATTAATTCTATCAAAAAGGGTGAACTGGTAGAACTTTCCGTAGACGGTTTTACTCACCAGGGTAAAGTTGATTTTATTGAAAAGTCATTTGAAGCAGGTTCTGATTTTTACACCCTTAGGGTTTACCTCAATTCTCACGATCATACAAAAATGAAAATCGGGAGTTTGGTGAAAGGCTATATTTCTATCAAACAAAGCAATGAAAAAAACATTTGGGTGCCTGCATTGTCAATCTTAAGTTTAGGTAAATCCAAGTCTGCTGTGTTTGTTAAAAGACCGTTGGGCTATGAGGCAAAAGAAATTATGACCGGTATTTATGCCAGGGACTGGGTAGAGATTACTGGAGGCATTTCTAAAACAGACAGCATTGCACCAGTCGCAGCATACCTTGTGGACAGCGAAGCATTCATAGAAACAGAATAGTCATGAAATATATCGTTCCATTCTTTTACTTCCTTTTACTCCTGTCTGGATGTTCCGGTAAAAAAGAACATAAGCATGATGCGGTTGATTCTAAAAGACATAAGGTGTTTTATACTTGCTCAATGGATCCGCAAGTGATGGAAAATAAACCGGGAAAATGCCCGATTTGTCACATGGACCTGACCCCAATTTTCGTTGACCAAATGCAAAAAAATGGTGTAAAACTTAGCGATGAACAGGTTTTACTTGCCAATATCAAAACTCAAAAAGTAAGTTATGGCTTCCTTGAAAATGAAATTTTTGCAACTGGGGTTGTAAAGGAAAATCAAGATAATGTAAAGTATATAAATTCCAGGATAGAAGGAAGGATCGACAAGCTTTACATAAAGACCAATGGTGTTGAAATCAAAAAAGGCCAGGTCTTGTACCAGATTTATTCTGAAATGCTAGCAGCAACGCAAAGCGAATACATCCAGAATTGGAAACTACTCTTAGAAGAACCCAATGATCCACTTTTGAAAACGATAATGCAAACTGCTTCTCACAAGCTCAAATTGTGGGGTTTAACAGAAAGCCAGCTAGAACAATTGAAACTCCAGGAAGAACCAGTGATCCCATACCCGATCCTAAGCCCTTTTTCCGGTACCATAAAATCGGTCAGGATTTCTGAAGGAAGCGCTGTAATGGAAGGCCAGGCTCTTTTTGAGCTTACAGGTTATAATTCTTTATGGGTAGAAGCTCAATTTTATCCCGGCGAAACAGAGAAAATAACTGAAGGTAAAACTGTAAATGTATATGTTGAAGGAATTGATGGGACAGCAATCAGCGGAAAAATTTTCCAGATTTTGCCACAGGTTTCAGCATCCTCAACAATCAGCATTATTCGGATCCTGATCACTCCAAAAGACGAAAATATCAGGCCAGGTATGCAGGCGAATATTGCCTGGAACAAGAAAGGAAGCAAATCCATTGTAATCCCCTCAAGTGCTATTCTAAGAGAAGTTAATAGTAACACGGTATGGATAAAAAACAAAGACAAGGTTTACGAACCAGTGATGGTTGAAGTGTATAAAGTATCAGGGACAAAAGCAGAAATACTAAAAGGATTAAAAGAAGGTGATGAAATAGTAATCTCCGGTGCTTATTTATTGCAAAGTGAATTTGTATTTAAAAAAGGCCATGATCCTATGGCTGGGCATGATATGTAGTTTGTTTCCGGGTTTTTTTTGGAGCCTTTTTAAGGCCCTTCGTTTACAATTACAAATATTGGGTTAATGGACATTTGTGGTGCTAAAAACCCTATAACGGTTTGGTAATCTTAGTTTTATGACAACGAAAGGTTATGAATAAAAAAAGTGCTTTTATTGTTTGAGCAAAATAGTTACCAAAGCTGGTTTTCATCAGGGAGAACAACGCTATAAATGTGCTTCTTGCGGTAAGCGGTTTAAAGGTGGGGAGCGAGTAAACAACCAGCTAATTTGGAAAGAATACACACAAGGGAAGCAGACTTATTTACAGCTTTCCATACGATTTGGATGTTCCATCAAGACGATCCAGCGTAGGCTTGACAAGGTACAAATAGACTACCAAACGAGCTTCCCCAAGGTGGCAAATGTACTGATGGACACGACCTATTTTGGTCGCACATTTGGGGTAATGGTCTTCAAAGACAGCTTGACGAATCAGATATTGCACAAACAGTATGTCAAACAGGAGACCAATAAATTATACCTGTCAGGGATAGAAGAACTAGCAAGAAAGGGCATCCACATACAAGCTGTCATTTGCGATGGACGTAAAGGGCTCTTGCAGCTATTTGGAGAGATTCCCGTCCAGATGTGTAATTTTCATCAGGTAGCTATCATACGCAGATACCTGACCAAAAAACCTAAGATGCCAGCAAGTAAAGAACTGTGGGACTTGGTGTTACTATTGAGCAAGACAGACAAGGAAAGTTTTGAAGGAGGCTTGTCTACATGGCATATAAAGTGGTGTAGTTTCCTAAACGAAAGGCGGATAGATGCAGAAGGCAAGTCAAGATATGTCCATAAAAAGCTAAGAAGTGCCTATCGAAGCCTGAAGACAAACCTACCTTGGCTATTTACGTGGTACGAACACTTTGAAAAGAAAATCCCCAATACAACCAATGCAATTGATGGGCACTTCTCTGATTTAAAGAATAAATTGAGAAACCATAATGGCTTGTCGATCGAAAGAAAAAAGAAGTTTATAGATGAGTTTTTTAAGGCATAAAGACCTCTAAAAATATCGGAGAACTAAATGGAAAGCAGCCCTCCGATTGACATTTTTGTCGGTCTCCAAAACTATCCCTAGTTGGTTACTCTCCAGTAGAGCCAACGTCCGTTTCGCTTGGCAGGACGAAGGTGAAAACAAGATTCGAACAACACTAGAAGCACTAAAAATAAACACCGCCATTTTTGTCCACTTGAACTAAACGTCTAGCTAAAAACGCCACAAATGTCCATTACACCCAAATATTTAATAATTGATTAAACTCTCTTGAATTGTTTTTTTTTATTAAGTTTAAAAAATATTTTTAAGAAGTACTAAACTACAATTATGATTAAAATTAATTTCAAGATATTAGTGAAAATCATCGTTGGTTTTCTCATAATATTTCAACAGGCTGAATCATATGGCCAAGTTAATACACGTGATCTTTCAGAGATTAATGCATTTGAAAGATCTGAGTCCTATCCCTTTTTATCAAGTGATGCCCTAACGCTTTATTTTGTTCAAAGCACTTCTCCAGGTCAAGGTAATATTTACAAGGTTAGTAGAACGGATAATTCTATAAATGTCAAGTTTGGAACACTGACTCAAGTAAATACTTTCTCTGATGGTAACATTCATTCTTTCACCTTGTCCGCAGATGAATTAAACCTTTATTATACAACCTGGAATCAAAAGATTTATTCTATGAATAGGGTAAGCAAAACAGCTTCATTTGGAAATCTAAGACAAATATGTTTAAATAATTTTAATGTAAAAGTACACAATGGTTCTACAGAATTTATGACATTGAGTTCACCAAGTGTTTCAATAGATAAAAATTCGTTATACCTCTATTATAATAATAATTACAACGGTTACATACTAAAATTAAATAAAACTTTAGTTTCCACAGAAATTGCTGATACAAGTAATTATCCAGCTGGCTGTTATACCTCCACTGGAAATGATTATTATAAATTTGCGGGAACTTTAGACAATCCTAATTCAAATACCTTTATATCGTATTATTCAGGACAATTGGATAAAAGTTACTCCAATTATGATCATTCAGTTATAAACACATCTACAAAATTTGAACAAAAACTAGCTAAATTCACTAATCCTGGTGGTACTTTACCGGGTTTTGTAAAACAAGATGAATCTTACAGTTTTACTCCTTTTGGCGTTATTCAGCCCTCCTTTTCAACAAGGCAAATTTATGCCTTCGTGGCAAGTACAGGAGATTGGTTAGATAATGATATTTATATGTCTTATACTAATAATGTCTCTTTACGATCTGAGATGTACTTGGATGAAACAAAAAATTATTCTGAGTATTCAAATAATATTAGGGATAAGGAAAGCAGTTCTAATGAATTGCTGTTAATTCCAAACCCTGCAACAACCTATGTTAAGCTTGTTTATCAAGATCTACAACTCGATCATAATATTCAAATTTACAATTCTAGTGGTGAAATTTTATTAGATTCTAAACTCTCTAAATCAACAACAGAGTTAGATCTAAATCCATTTAGCAATGGATTGTATTATATAAAATCCACCAGTAATAACGGTACTACACAATTTAAAAAACTACTAATAAATAAATAATTCAAAATGAAAAACTTATTCATACTTATTCTTTTTTTCTCTTTTTCAATTTCTGCCCAACCCCCACTTCATCCGCTCAATTCTTGGACCTCATGGACAAAATCATCAACAAATGTTAGCTTAGGTGGATACAATTATGTGGAAAATTTTGATAATCAAAGTGGAATTAATACCCAAACAGGAGCATTAAGATTGTCTGTATTCAATGACCTAGGATGGGCTATAACTAGTGGTAATAAATATACCCTTGATAGTAGACCCATAACCTTTACAATAGTAATGGCAGCAAATAATTTAGGTGATTTATCCTCACCTGATGCTTATATTGGCTTTGTTGAAATTAATGATAATGATCCTCAAAATCCCAACTATAGTAGTAGTCAAATCAAAGCTTTACCAGGTGGATCTTTTGGTTGGAGTATCTTTTCAATCACATTTTTTCCAACAAATAAGAAACCACTTACTACATCTATAATACCAAGAATATATGGAGTCAAGGGCGGTGGTGAAGTTTTCATATATGATGTAAATGTTGAGGTTGGATCCACATCAAGGAAGGTCAGCGGTCTTCCATTAGGAAACCCATTGCCATATTTTAATAAGCTAATAAGTGCTACTTCTAAAGTTTATCCATCAAATTATTCTGGTGCAACAAATAATGATTGGTTATACGATGTTTCAACCTACTCATCCGCAAAGGAAAAGGATTTAAATATTGATCCATGCACTTCGCCGGCAAGCTGTCCCTCAACACTTAGAATTTTATCGCACAGTGTAAAAGATAATGGAGCTTGGGCGATTTATCCTAAAACTAAGTTTCCCACACAAACAGGACAAACTGTTTTGCCTGGTGAGACATACACATTTACTGCAATAATTTCAGGCAACAGTTTGGGAAATATGTCTTCAGCAGATGGTTATCTTACTATAATTGGATTGGATAACAATAATGTTGTCACTAATTGGAGCTTGGGAAGCTCAACAGATGTTGTTATAATACCTGTTGGATCTTTTGGTTGGAGAAAAATAAGCAAGACTATTACCATTGCAGCAAATGATAATACTACTAAATTTATAAAGCCCAGGTTTTGGGCTAATAAGGGAGGTGGCGAAT
>JANYCH010000297.1 GCA_025360395.1 Cytophagales bacterium
AATTGGTGGGCGCCAGAAAACCCCTGATTTTCAGTTCAAGACAAATGTGATCCCTTTTTCAAAAGAGGATAGCTTTATGCTTTTTTCGGATGGTTATGCAGACCAGGTTGGCGGGGAAAATAATAATAAGTTTATGTACCCCAGATTTAGGAGGCTATTTGCCACGATTGGCCTGAAAGAACCTGAAGCAAGGGAAAAGTTGCTTGAAACCCAGTTTAACAACTGGAAAGGTAAAGAAGAACAGCTTGATGATGTTTTAGTTATTTGCTTTACAGTATAAAATTTATTGAATCCCTGAGAATATGACCGGCCTAAGAGTAATCTTCGTTGTTCATTCAGTGATAACATTGGCTGCAGCCATGGTATTGGTTATTTATCCCTCATTTATACCGGGAACTGTAGATATTAAAATTGGGCAACAGCAGAACCTTTTATGTTATTTTCTTGCTGCAGCAGAACTATCAATAGCATACTTGTCTTTTCTGCAGGAATTTAAAAGACCGTGAAGCATTAAAAATGGTCTGTGTTGCTTTTATCATTTTCCATGCAGCTACAGGATTGCTTGAAATTTATGCTATTACAGAAGGTTTAAGTTTAAAAGTTATTCCCAATATTGTTTTAAGGTTGGCATCGGTGGTCATTTTTTGGTATTTCGGGGTATTGAATCTTAAAATTAAGGATTATTATGTAAACTGATTACTCCAGTTAAGGTGGGGAATCGAACAGTGGTCTACGGTAATTAACCCCACAAACCACTGTTCAATAATAAGTACTTGCTTAGTTCTATTCAGCGCTTTTGTTTGAAACAGTTGATTTTTTGGCTGCACTCTTAGTATTAGCACCATGTGAATGTGTTGCTCCCTGAGATTTATTTTGTTTTCCCTGATTCCTTGAAGCCCTTTTTGAATTATCAGCAGAATCACCCATTAATAACCTTTCATCATGACCTTTAGAATGAAATCCTCTCGAGCCTGTAGTATCTGCCGGATCTTTTCAGGTATTCTTGTCACGGTTATAGTATCCTGATGTGGCTGCTGCCGAGCCACCGTTTGAAGCTTGCGCCAGGGATAAAACTGTTGAAGTTAAACCTAAAGCTATATTGATGAGTGTCTTTTTCATGAGAATAATTTTTTATGTTATTCGGAAAAATTTGTGCCAGAGGTGATTTAAAATCCAACAGTCTTTCACCTTTAAACACAGAAATTGTAACAATTTGCACCATTAATAATAACAAAATCAGTAAAGCAAAAATCCAAGGTCTTTTTTTTAATAATTTCCAACTGCATCACTTTAATTCAGCAGAAATACCTAAGAGATACAGTAAAAAACTACGAAATACTGAGGTGACGGATCTTGTCCATCACCTCAGAAACCATTTTATCACAATAAACCAGGTTGAATTCATAAATCTCATTGGCTGAATAAGACTTTTCAATCTCTTTACGTAGCATAGATTTAGATCTGTTCAGCCGCACCTTTACATTCGCTTCGCTGATGTTCAATGCTTCTGCTGTTTCCGCAACATTCAAACCCGACATTTCTCTCAGGCTAAAAACCAATCGGTAATCAGAGGGCACATTCTGAAGTGCGGCTTCAATTACATTGTTTAATTCTCTGTTCATGATTGTCGTGCTGGTATCAGAAAATAAAGGGTTTGCATACATTGGGACAGCATCGTCGCGAATTTCAGACCTCACACTGTTTTTGAATGCAGGTTTTTGTGCTTTCTTAAAACAACAGTTCAGCATGATCCTGATAATCCAGGTTTTGAAACCTGATCCATATTCAAATTTCGAAAGGTTGGTAAATGCAGCCACAAAGGTGTCCTGCATCAGGTCCTGAGTATCCTCATGAGTGAAATTATACGAACGCCCGATTTTGTACAAATAAGGATTATTCCTCCTGATAAGGATTTCGAAAAGCCCGTGCTCTCCGAGAATAATACGCTCAATTATTTCTTTATCAGTTAATTGTGTGGTTATCATAGAATGCGGTTAAACCAATTTAGCCAGCCTGGCCATTGCAAAAGCAGAAACCGCCATTACCAGGTCTCTCACTGCAACATCCAGGTAATGACCTCCGGCCAGTAAATTTAAAGCAATTGAGGTTAGCCATGCTGCCACGATTAATCCGCCAACTTCAGGTTTTCTCAAAACAATAATCCCTGCGACTATCTCAATAATGCCGACAATCATCATAAAAGCGTGCGGAGAAAAAGGAAGCATACTCACAATGGCAGGGTGGAGATATTGTTCCCAATTTGTAAGGAGGTCAGTAAATTTATCAAGTCCTGCCACAATTGGTACTATACCAAAAGTGTATTTAAGAATAAGAACTGTGGTTTTTAATTCTCCATTGCGATCGGTAGTCATAATCTATAATTTAAGTGTTTACAGATTAGAGTCCGGGAAGCTTTCAAAGGTTACAAAGAATATGAAAGTATTTGTAGTTTGAGAAAAGTTTTGATTGAAGTTGGAATACAATCTTATTGTTTTTTTCTCTTACATATTTCCTTGAAGTATAAACTTTTCCATGCCTGACCCGGTTTTCAGAAATAAAAGCCGGTCTAAGATTAACTTTGGCTTTCTCAGAGTTTCTTACTAACTCGAAATTTCATATTCAGAAAGCAAATTAATAAACTATTAAAGTAAAATGGCGAAACAAATTTTTATTAACCTGGCAGTAAAAGACCTTGCAAAATCTGTAGAATTATACACTGCATTAGGTTTTACAATTAATCCGCAATTTTCTGACGATTCAGGAAAATGCATGGTTTGGAGCGAGTCAATTTTCGTAATGATCCTGACGCACGAAAAATTCTCAGGCTTTGCCACCAAACCACTAGCTGATACTAAAACTAAATTGGCCGGACTCTTTTCATTGTCTTTAGACAGCGTTGACGAAATGAATGACCGTATGGCAAAAGGTCTAAAAGCAGGCGGAATTGAACCACATGAAATGAAAGATTATGGTTTTATGCAGCAACGTAGCATAGAAGATTTTGACGGGCACACCTGGGAGTTATTCTTTATGGACATGAGCAAATTTCCGCAAGGTCAAAACAACTGATCTTAAAATTACTTTTAGATTTACTAATCTTAAAAGCTTACAGAAATGGACAATGATAGCCTGAATCGTTTCGATCGCATCGTGGCAATATTAATTCACCTCCAGTCAGGGAGTGTGGTGAAAGCCCAAGATATGGCCGATCGTTTTCAGGTTAGCCTGCGGACTATTTACAGAGATATCCGGTCGCTGGAAGCAGCTGGTGTTCCTGTAAGCGGTGAGAGCGGTATTGGCTATTCTCTTGTAGAAGGTTATCGCTTACCACCTGTAATGTTTACCAGGGAAGAGGCCAGCACCTTTGTGGCCGCAGAAAAATTAATGCAGAAATTCAGCGATAAGACTTTGGGAACTTATTATGAATCTGCCATGTACAAAATTAAGTCTGTGCTAAAAGGAAATGCAAAAGAGCATATAGAAGCACTTGAATCGCAGGTCTGGATTAATTCACCGGAGGAACGCTTTAATAAAAATACGCCCAATGCTTTAAACATCCTCATGGAAAGCATCTCTGCAAAAACCCAGGTCCAGCTGCAATACCAGGCACCTTATGCTGAAGAATCTACAATCAGGGTCATAGAACCAGTCGGGCTATTCAATGAAAGCAACTACTGGTATGTGTTGGCATATTGCCATGTACGCAGAGACTACAGGCAATTTCGCATAGACCGCATGCTTGAAATAAAACGGACTAACCTGGCTTTTACAAGAGTACATTCGAATGTGCAAGACTTTAAGACCAAAGAAAGAGGGGATGTAAAAGTAAAAGTTGTGATCAGCGTAAACAAGGATATTGCTAGGCACACGCACATCAACCGTAATTATTATGGTTTTGTTTCTGAAAAAGTGCTAGGCGATACAATTGAAATGACTTTTTTAACTTCAGACTGTCAGCAGGGGCTGGCACGCTGGTACATGATGTTTGGTGACAGCGCAGAAATACTGGAGCCGGAAAGCTTTAGAATGACAGTGCTTGATCTTGTTGAAAAAACCAAAAATAAGCTGGCGTACTCTGTTGTTGCCTAATCTTCAAGTTCCTCACACAGCATTCCTAAACTTCTTATTTTTTCCTGGATCACTGCCGCCTGAACAGAAACTGATTCAACCCGGAGAATGCGGTCGCAATCCTCCAGGTCAAAACTCCATTTTTCAGTTCTGTGCATCAGTTTATCCAAAATAGGCTTTACCAGGCCAATAGTATTGAATGTAACAGAAGTTTTAAATACCAGAACAGTTTTCATTTCAGGGCTTGCCTTATCTTTCATAGAAGTACGGAGGGGTTATCCCCAGTGCGCGCAAGTAAACAGTTCCCTGGGCACGGTGATGAATCTCATTGTCAATAAAATAGAAAATGGAAGACGAGATTGTCCCTTCATATTGCCCAAATGCTAAGATCTTATCATGAAATTTCTCTTCCGGGACCTGGTTCCAGTAAACTTTGATCAATTCGGTTGCTTCATCCCAAAGTTGCAGGATATTGGCTTTAGAGTTGGCTTCCAGATTATCCTCATACAAAGCCTGAACCTCAACACCTACCATCTGCCTAAGTCCGGGAGCGCCAATAGCCAGGAGTTCCTTCACCATTCCTGAAAAAGGGCGCATTCCTCCGATAGTAAATTCCATTAATTCCTTTTCAGGAAAAGCGTCAATAACCCGTCGTGTCAAAGCGCGATGCCCAAGCCAATGCTGTAATAGTTCTGCATGTGTGATCACTGTTGCTGTCTGAATACCTGTAAGTTCCATAGTATAAATTTTATAGGTGAATTTGAATTATGGTTCAAAGGTAAAATGGCAAAGTGACAGCGGTTTGTCAGCAGGTTTGAGATTTTTATAAATATTAAAATTGTTTCCCGTCACTGGGGAATTTGATATTACGATAGCATTTGATAAAAATGACATTCGGACCAAATTATTAATCAGAATTACGTGGGCGATGCCTGTGGCCCGGCTATCCTTCCAATCCTTTCGCAAACGAGAGTCTGAAAGTTTTTAAGAAAAACAATGCGAAAAGGATTTCCATCCTATCCCTATCGCAATTCTTGCTTCGTTCCGCCACCGTGGTCTGTGGGAAATACGACAACTATTTCGTTCTGTATGCCAGAGAAAGAGGAAGAGTCAAGTGCCAAGGCGAGGAGGTAGAAGAAAAATCTACTTTTGGGCTACCAAGTTCAATAGCTGAACAAGCACGCAGCAAAAAGAGAAAGGACATAAGGACTTGCTGCAAACGGCACCATTTTTTGCTTTCATCTAAAACAATAATGAGAAGCAGAACAAATATCAATGGTCATCCTGTTCTGGTTTTAGTATGAACCCTGCCCGTACTTTTGCCTCTGCTTTTCCATCGGGAATACGGACTGCCTGGCTCTTATATGTCTTTGTTCCTCCATTTAGTATGCTCGTTTAAACACCTGGGAGCATTTCTTTGCCCAGAAAGATAAAAAAGGTTTAACTTTCATACTGTATACTACCTGAAATCATAAACCAAAAGATATATGAAACCTGTTTTGTTCCTTTTATGCCTGTTTTCTTTGCTTATTTCAAGCTGCATTAGCATGCTTATTGATTCTCAGTCTAACTCCTCCAACGATTTTGGTCGGTATCATACTTTTGCCTGGATAAACAGGCCGAAAAACCATAAGCATGCCGATCCATTAATATCAAACGACATCATTGAACAGGAAATAATCAATTATTGTAACAGGGAATTAAAGGCAAGAGGCTATGTAGTAGATACCCTTCAACCGGATATTTTACTAGATTACGACCTGGTCACCAAAAATAAAGTAGAGATTCAGCAGCAACCCGTTTACCGTAACAGGAACCAAAATTATTATGCTAACAGGGGCAATGGGAGAAATCAGTATAACAACATGAATAACCAATTTCCGAATACGTATGTTTCCGGGTATAAGAATGTGAAAATACCATATGAAGAAGGAACAGTTACCATATATATTATAGAAAGGGCATCAAACAAACTGCAATGGCAAGGCTGGGCCCAGGGAGCAATTTCAGACCCGGGTTCTTTCGAAAGAGAGCTGCCGAGAGATATTAAATCTATATTTAAAAAGTATCCTGTTAAAGTCGTTAAGTAATACTAAATACAGTGAGGTTAAATAGCACTACAAGCATTGTATATACAGAGATCCTCTCCTGCTCTTCGGAATTTGCAATTCCGAAGCATTATCATAGGTTCTGCGAACCGAATTATCCAAACCTACTTAATTCTCTTCTATCGTAGTTTAGCTTGCGTAACTACGGATTTATAATGACTGTAGTGTCTGTGACACGGGCAAATTTCATAATAAATCCAATCAGCCCTTCTTTCCCCAATAGTCCTCGTTTGTAACGAGGACTTACGAGATCAGCGTTTTCAACGCTATTAAACAACCACCTTTAACATTCCTTTTCCTCCAGCATAATCTATTGCACTGCTATATAAGTAATACTGAGGAATTTCAACTAACCCCGCTCTTACAGGATTATTATGAATATAATTTACTTTTTCCATAACGTCTAAATGGCTAAGGTCAATAGCATGGTTGTCATCACGCCATATTTTTTAAAAATCAGCTCGTCCTGTCTTCCGTGCTTCAAATGCAAACTTGTCCAGCAACCATTCTTTCCGGCTTTCAGGACCTGTTAAAATAGCTTCCTGCATTTTCTTGGAAGTATGTTTCTTGAAATCTCTAAGGATGTCAGATATCCTATAGCCTTCTTTTGCTTTTACAATCAAATGAATGTGGTTACTCATTATAACCCATGCGTTTACTTCTAAACCTTTGTTTTCAATACAGTAGTTTAAAGATTTAGTAATTATATCCCTATAAACCTACCTTGTAAACAGGTCGATCCAATGTATGACCGTACAGGTCAAAAAATATGGAGCGTTCTGATCGCTTATTAAATATTTGTCGCCAGACATAGCATAATAATAGATCCAAATATAATAGAAGCGTTGAAAACGCTAATCTCGCAAGCCCTCGTTGCAAACGAGGGCTATTTGGGGGATATATAGTAATATGAAAATTATTCTATTTTCAATTTATTATCGTTGATTGATATGGTGTCATTAAATTCCCTACCTAAAACCTTAACTGAAATTAAACAAAGTATACCAATTATAATGTAACTTATCATGATAATTTGTATATACATAGTTTGGCCGAACGTAATAAATATAATATTATGAAAATAAGGATCAAATAATATCAGGAAATTCATGAAGATATGTAATAAAATAGGCATTAACAGATTATGTTTATGAACATACATTCGAGAAATGATTAATGAAAAAACAAACGAACTTAAAATACTAAAGATCCCACTTTTATAAAAGTGAGGTAAGGAGAATAATACTGAACAAAATAATATAGATCGAAGGTTTGAAAACTTTTTAAGTAATAAACCTAAAAGCAAACCTCTGAAAAATATTTCTTCAAATAAAGAACCCAAGATGAATGAAAATGAAAAATCATTATTTTTAATTTTATCAAAATATTCTAACGAAGGTGAGATGAGTTTTGTGTTTCTTATAAAAACAAAAGAACAGAAAATCGTATAAAAAAAAACAATATAAAATATATAATTAATCTCTATTGAATCCATTTTTTTAAAATTCAATTCAATCTTATTCTTAAAATGAATAATTAGAAA